>JAYQPD010000007.1:31493-41776 GCA_038145135.1 bacterium
GCTTATAGGTGGTATCGATGATATAGGGAACTCCATCCTTGGACTGGTCGCCGTGTGGCGTTAGTTATATGGACTGGTGCCAAAACCACCGCGAAAGCGGTGGTTTTTGCACCACGACACAGAAAATTGGTACCGCAAGACTTGCTAACCTGGCGTATGAATTGTTATCCACAGACTTTGTCACCAGACAATTGGGGTAGTGAAAGGAGTGGTCGCGCAACAAAGCCATTTTCTCTTTTTTGAGTATTCTGAAAAGGAGAAATATGGCGCATATAAGCGATATTTGACGGTATCAGCGTATAGGTAGAGAATGCATATAACACACGCGCTCTCGTGTGAAGGGAGGTGGGGGAATAGATGTATGAGTCATGCATGACCTGCATGGCTGTCTTTTCCTCACCCCTCAAATAGGCTGGTTATCAGGTGGTGTAATTAGCGAGGTACACATGATAAAGGAGATCAAAAAGCGCAACGGTCAGATCGTGCCATTCGATCGTACGAAGATCGTTGTTGCGATGTCAAAAGCATTTGCAGGAGAAGGAGTATCGATAGATGAAGATTCGCTCGGACAGATGGCCGACCGAGTGATCGCAAAGATCGAACCGATGCTCTCAAACGGTGAAGTTCCTACCGTGGAACAAATACAAGACCTGGTAGAGGAGACGCTCATGGAGCGTGGCTACTTTAAGGTTGCGAAGCACTACATCCTCTACCGATTCCAGCACATCAAAGAGCGCGCACAGGAAGTACAGGAGCAGATCGAGGAGAATCGCCTCACCATTGAGAAACGCGATGGCGGTCGGGAGACCTTCTCTCGTGAAAAGGTGAAGGCGTCGCTCGCCTACTTCATTCGTGGACATGAGGAGGTCATCGACCTCGACGACATCGCACGTCAGATCGAACTCGAGGTCTACGATGGGATCAAGACTGCTGAACTCGCTCGCCTCATCACACTTGTACTTCGCTCGCGCATTGAACGCGACCCAGCATACTCGACTGTCGCAGCACGACAGCTCTGCTCTCGCCTCTACAAAGAGGCGGTTGGTGAGGTGCGCCCGAGTGAAGATGGGTTTGCTGATGCGTATCGCAATGCATTCGCACGCAACATGAAGCGTGGCGTTGATGAGAAAAAACTCGACGTACGCATCCTCGACCTCGACCTCGAAAGGCTTGCGAGAGCCATCAAACCAGAGCGCGACGATCTCTTCCGCTACCTCGGCGTAGAGACCCTGAACGACCGTTACTTCATTCGCGATGGCAAGAAGAAGGTGATCGAAACCCCACAGTTCATGTGGATGCGCATTGCGGCAGGGCTCGCGCTTGATGAGGACAATAGGGAGGAGCGCGCGATCCAGTTTTATGATGTGATGTCACAGCTCCATTTCGTACCATCGACACCGACCCTCTTTCACGCGGGCACTCCGCACCCACAACTTTCATCATGCTACCTCAACGTGGTGGAAGATGACCTCAACCACATCTTTAAGGT
Organism: bacterium; assembly: GCA_038145135.1. GTDB lineage: Bacteria > Patescibacteriota > Minisyncoccia > Phycocordibacterales > UBA918 > JAYQPD01. Next base: position 32,983 of record JAYQPD010000007.1, read on the forward strand.
ATACGGTGATAATGCACAGCTCTCGAAGTGGGCAGGAGGTGTAGGTACTGCATGGACCAAGCTTCGTGCAACCGGCGCACTTATCAAGAGCGCAGGTATCACCTCGCAGGGCACCATCCCATTCCTTAAGATCGCAAACGACGTGACCGTAGCCATCAACCGCTCAGGACGTCGCCGCGGCGCGACCTGTGTGTACATGGAGAACTGGCACTATGACTTTGAAGATTTCCTCGAGCTTCGCAAGAATACCGGCGATGAGCGCCGCCGCACCCACGACATGAACACCGCTGCGTTCGTGTCGGACACCTTCATGAAGCGCGTTCGGGACAATGGCGACTGGACCCTCTTCTCTCCTGATGAGACACCGGAACTCACTGAGACCTACGGCAAGACCTTTGAGGAGCACTACGAACACTACGAGTCGATGGCAGATCGCGGGGAGATCAACCTCTTCAAGCGCATGAAGGCGCGCGACCTCTGGAAGAAGATGCTCGGCATGCTCTTTGAAACCGGGCACCCCTGGATCACCTTCAAGGACCCTTCGAATGTCCGTTCACCTCAGGATCACGTCGGCGTCGTTCATAACTCAAACCTTTGTACTGAGATCACCCTCAACACTTCTAAGGATGAGACTGCAGTATGTAACCTTGGGTCGGTCAATCTTGTGCGTCATATCGTAAATGGAGCTCTCGACGAAGCGATGATCAAGCATACGGTGACGACGGCAATGCGCATGCTCGACAACGTTATTGATCTCAACTTCTACCCGACGATCGAAGCGAAGAACTCAAACCTGCGCCACCGTCCCGTTGGGCTCGGGGTGATGGGCTTCCATGATGCGCTCTATCGCCTCAACCTCAACTTTGCATCAGATGCCTGCGTTGAATTTTCTGACTACTCGATGGAGATGATCTCCTACTACGCAATTCTCGCCTCGACCGATCTCGCGCGTGAACGTGGCGCGTATGAAAGTTTTAAGGGATCAAAGTGGGATCGCGGTATTCTGCCACTTGATACCATCTCACTTCTTGAGGCAGAACGTGGCGCGTCGACCAACACTGATCGTACTGAGCGGCTCGACTGGGGTGTTGTGCGTGACGCGATCCGCACCCACGGTATGCGCAACTCAAACACCATGGCCATCGCACCAACAGCGACCATCTCAAACATTGCCGGGTCGGTGCCAGGTATCGAACCTATCTACAAGAACATCTACGTGAAGTCGAATATCTCTGGGGACTTCATTATCGTGAACCAGTACCTTGTTGAGGATTTGAAGACACTCGGTCTCTGGAACGCGGATATGCTCGACCAGATCAAGCTGAATGACGGCAGTATCCAGCGAATCGCGTCGATCCCCGCCGATCTCAAGGACAAGTACAAGGAGACCTTCGAGATCGATATGCGCTGGCTCGTCAGAGCAGCACAGACACGCGGTAAGTGGATCGACCAGTCGCAGTCACTCAACATCTTCTTTGCAGGAACCTCAGGAAAGGAACTTTCAGACCTCTACCTCTATGCATGGGAAGCTGGTCTCAAGACGACCTACTATCTCCGCTCGCTTGGTGCCTCCCAGGTAGAGAAGTCGACCATTGATGCAAAGGGGACACAGATCCGCAACAAGAAGGATGATTCCACAACCGGGGCGGATCGTGCTGGAGAAGAAATGCCGTCATCGGTCACTACGATAGAGATGATCACAGTCAGCGCCGCTGCAGTTCCTTCACCAATTGATACTCCATCACCATTCACCAAGGAAGTGGTCGCGAATGCTGAGGTGCCAGTGAAGCGGCAGTATAAGTTGCATGTGGCAGAAGAAGCTATTTGCGAATCCTGCCAGTAGGAGCGGGTATCGTGAGGCCATCTCCTTTGCCGTCATCGGCGCAAAAACACTCATCGTACTGCTGTACGCCTCGCATTTTTGCGCCTCGCCTCCTCGGATCTAACCTCACGGATCCCCACTCCCTTCCAGGCGCGCCTTGTGCGAGCACTCCTCCTCCGCCCCGAATCAACAACATTGCGATTTTTACAGAGTACGCATACTATTATGAGCGCTATACAGGCGCTGTGACTTACCAACCTAACTAACCAAACACAACTATGGAGCAGATGAAAAAGAAGCAGATCATCAATAACTCAGCAACGGATCCAAACAAGATCCTCCCGATGACCTATCACTGGGCGCGCACGCACTACAAAACAGGCGTGGCGAACAACTGGGTGCCTGAAGAGGTGTCGATGCAGCTCGACATCGAGCTCTGGAAGAAACAGGGCCCCGGTGCGCTCACCGAGGATGAGCGCCGTATGATCATGTGGAACCTCGGCTTCTTTTCAACTGCTGAATCACTGACGGCAAACAATATTGTCCTCGCGATCTACCGCCACGTCACCAACCCTGAGTGTCGCCAGTACCTCCTCCGTCAAGCGTACGAAGAGGCGATCCACACCGACACCTTCATCTATTGTTGCGATACCCTCGGCCTCAATCCTGATGAGGTATTCAATATGTACCTCCAGATACCTTCTATTAAAGAGAAGGATGAGTTTGTGATTGAGATGACGAAGTCGGTATTTGACAACACCTTCTCGACACAGGGTGCAGAGAACGTACAGAAGTTCGTTCACGACCTTATTGGTTACTATGCCATCATGGAAGGCATCTTCTTCTACGCTGGGTTTGCGATGATGCTCTCAATGCTCCGTCACAACAAGATGGTCGGTATCGGTGAACAGTTCCAATATATTCTCCGTGACGAGTCGATCCACCTTGCGTTTGGTGTCGACCTCATCAATACCATCGTCTCTGAAAACCCAGAGATCTGGACCGAGGAATTTCAGGCGGATATCGTAAAGAAGATCAAGCGTGCAGTTGAGCTCGAGCATAAGTATGTCGATGACGCGATCCCGCGCGGTATCTTGGGCCTCAATGCGAATACCGTTAAAGAATACGTTGAGTACATCGCTGACCGACGCCTCGAGCGCCTCAACCTTCCGCGCCAATACAACAAAAAGAACCCACTTCCTTGGATGAGTGAGATCATCGATATGCCGAAGGAGAAGAATTTCTTTGAGACAAGAGTAACCGAATATAAGACCGGGGGCGCCCTGGAATGGTGAGAAATGCTGGGAGCATTTCGCAAGACCTTGCCTAGTATTTTGTGAGCGAAGCGATACAAAATACTGACAAGGTATACGGGTGCCGTAGGCATTAAGATTCCAAAATGAGCGCACTCCTTTGTTACGCAGGCGATTCGCTACTCACCGTACAGAAGATACGGCTCGGTCGCGAATCGTCTGCGTGCCGCAGATTACATCTCATTTTGAACTCTTAAAAAATCGCGGACTTGTGTCTGCGATTTTTTTGTGTCACCAAAATAGGCAAAATCGGGTTATACCCCGTAGTGAAAACCAAACAGAATTGACCAAAACAGGGGTGTTATTGGTTTCTACTACGGGGTATACTAGGCAACGTTACTAAGCACTAATGACTGTATGAAGAAAACGCTGGGATTTGTTGGGCAAGGATGGATCGGGAAGAACTACGCCGACTTCTTCGAAGAGATGGGGTATTCGGTTGTGCGATTTGCAAAAGAGGAGCCGTATACTGGAAATCAGGAAAAGATTGCAGAGTGTGACATCGTCTTCATTGCGGTCCCAACACCGTCGACTCCCGAGGGTTTTGATGCGTCGATCGTGCGTACCGCCGTTGGGTATGTAGGAAAAGGTAAGAGTGCGGTCATCAAGTCGACCATTCTCCCTGGCACTGCGCGCGCTATCCAGGAAGAGTATCCAGACAGAGTTGTCTTATTTGTACCTGAGTTCCTCCGCGAGGCGACCGTACGCTATGACATTGAGAATCCAGACAAGAACATCATCGGTACTAACGGTTCACCGGAAGCAGAAGAGGCAGCCAAGGACGTGATGGAGGTGCTGCCCACCGCACCGTACGAACGCATCTGTTCATATGAAGAAGCAGAGCTTACCAAGTATGGTGCAAACGTTTTCCTCTTTTGGAAGGTTATTTTTGCGAACATGCTCTATGACATGACTGCAGCGCACGGTGGAGACTGGCAGACACTCGTAGATAATCTGACCGCCGACCCACGCATTGGCACTTCGCACATGCAACCGGTCCATAGTCAGAAACATCTTGGTACCAATGGACGAGGTGCGGGTGGACACTGTTTCATTAAAGACTTTGCCGCCTTTGAAGAACACTACAACAAGATGGTGGGAAATGAGAAGGGGGCAGCGGTCCTCAAAGCCCTTCGCGAGAAGAATATCCACTTACTTGTCTCCACGGGTAAAGATATCGAGCTCTTGAAGTCCGTCCACGGGGATGATGTTCTCGAAAGTATGCAATAACCATGCTGCATTTGGCGTAGTAAAACACGCCGCCTCTGCCATTCCCCGCTGCAAGCAGACGGGGCATTCGGGAGACGGCACCAGGGTGTTTTGCTAGAAGAGGAGTGCGCCACCGCGCACTCATTTTGGGCGACGATTCATCCCCACCGCAAAGCGGATGGGGCATTCTCGTCGTCCGCTAGTAAAGGTATTCTGAGTGAATTGACACTCATACAGAGTGGGTTAGTCTTTATATATGTCTCGGGTAGGAACATGGCTTAAAACCATAGCGCTTCTCCTTATCATAGCGGTCACAGGAGGGTATTCGTGGTACCAGATCGCCTACTCTAAGTGCCGTACCCCACTTACATACTCGATCGGCGTCATTGATCCGCAGTTTGGTATCTCAAAGGATGAGGTGCGTACAGCACTTTCGGACGCAGAGTCGCTTTGGGAGGACGCCACTGGAAAGAACCTCTTCACCTATACTGAAGAAGGAGGTGACTTACTTGTCTCATTTACCTACGATGAGCGACAGGAGACCACGGAGGCAAAACACGAACTCGAACAAACGCTCGATCAGAAAGCAGAGGTAAGTGAATCGATCAAAGCAGACTACGAAAAACTCGTCGCCTCCTATGAAACGCTCAAGGCCGACTACAAAGCTGATGTTGCATCCTACGAAAAACGCCTTGCTGACCACAATGCAGAGGTGGCAAGGTGGAATGAGAAAGGTGGGGCGCCAGATGAGGTATATCAGAAACTTACCGCGACCGCCGAGGCGCTCAATAGCGAAAGCACGCGATTGAATGCAACTGCGAAGAAACTGAATACCCTGGTAGCGCAGATCAACGACATTGGGTCGAAGCAGAATCGGGTGGTCCGGGACTACAATGACGACGTCGCGCGCTACAATGACGCGTTTTCGGACGCACGTGAGTTCACCCAAGGTGACTACCAAGCAAAGCGAATCACTATCTACCAGTATGACAATGGAACTGAGCTCCGCCGCGTCCTTGCCCATGAGCTCGGGCATGCACTCGGCCTCGACCACGTCGAGGATGATCAGGCCGTTATGTACTTCCTTATGGAAGGGCAGCCACAAACGCTCGCGCTCACGACAGCCGACATTGCAGCCTACACAGACATGTGTGGGGTGAAATAAAGTGTCGCATTTCGTAGTATCATAAGGAATACTAGCAACATAACTAACATTTATGCCAGGATTTCAATCGTGGGCAGAAGATAGGCGTATTAAGGGTCTCGTCATACTCGTATTACTCGGTGCGGTGTGCGCGCTTGGTATGTACAGCTACCAAACCTACAAACAGTCAAAATACGCATCCACCGGGCCTATCACCATCTCTGTTCAGGGAAAGGGTGAGGTCATGGCAAAACCTGACATCGCAACGTTCTCATTCTCTGTGCTTGCAGAAGCCGAGGATGCGGCTGCAGCACAGGAGCAGTCAGCGAAGGCGCTTAATGCTATTGTGGCCTATCTCACGGAGAACGGGATAGCAGAAAAAGATATCAAGACGTCATACTATAACCTCAATCCTAAGTACCGTTGGGAGCAGGATCGTACCCAGTGTACTCAGTGGGGTTGTCCAGAAGGGAGGCAGGTGCTCGAGGGGTACCAGGTCAACCAGACTGTTGAGGTGAAGGTGCGCGATACTGCACAGGCGGGCGACCTTATCTCAGGGGTTGGTACAAAGGGTGCGACCAACATCTCAGGACTTAACTTCACGATAGACGACGACGAGTCATTGAAGCGCGAAGCGCGTGAGATGGCGATCAAGAATGCACGTGAGAATGCCGACAAACTCGCACAAGACCTCGGTGTACACCTCGGCAGGATGATGAATTACTGGGAGGACCAGGGTGGGTATCCAGTACCAATGTACGCCGCTAAAGCGGCGGGGATGGGTGGCGATATGGCGGTAATGGAATCGGCCATCGCTCCATCTGTTCCAACTGGAGAAAATACCATCACCTCGAACGTGACCATCGTCTACGAGATCCGCTAGTCAAGGAGACATTCGCTTAAAAGGGGCCCGCAGAGCGGGCCCCTTGACTTTTATACATATTGTGATAATATCTTCGGCGGATTTCAACCTCAACAGAAAGGGTCTGGCCAAATGAGCCTCGCAGTTGCGAATACTAGTGCCGATAACGATCGCCATAACGTCATCTTCGATGGTATGGCGACTCGTTCAGTGGTGGTCATGGTAGATGTTCCACCCGAGCGACATATTCGGGTTCAGAGTGATTCCAAGCACCTCGGACATCCGTATGTGATGTTCGGGAGGCTGCTCGGGAAGGTTGATGGGAGAGACATCTTCTTCAACACCCACATCCATGCCATCAATGGAGGTATGGAGCGCCTCCGGACCTTCTTCGGCAAGAAGGCCGTCGGCCACCCGGTCATCGTCGAGAAGACACTACCGGACGGCAGGACCTTCTGCCATCTGGATGTCTATCTCGCAGAGCGAGAGGTTCCGGTGAACTATCGGGTGCTCACTCGCATCGACGAGCCAACCGAGAAGTGGTGGCACGGGAAGTGTAACCGTCAGCCTGATGCCCGTGATTTCGTCCACACACTTCCGGGGACGCACGGTGGCATCATCGCCCTGATGCGACTTGGTCGCTAAGTTCCTCAAGCCCCATGCATTGCGCATGGGGCTTTTGACACCCCACCAAAACCTGGTATGATGGTCAGAACGTCGCCCTTCGGGGCGATTTAAAAATGGCGCAATAATCAGTATTTTATGGTGGATTCACTCATTCAATATCTCAAAGATACCCGTGCAGAGATCTCTCACGTGTCATGGCCGACCCAGAAGCAGACCATCATCTACACTGCGATGGTTATTGTAGTATCAGGAGCTATTGCGGCATTCTTGGGCTTTTTCGATTTCCTGTTCTCAAAAGGCCTCACGTTCCTTATCGGTGGTTAATTTCTAGATAACGATATATGGCAAAACAATTAGGCACCGGCGAGCGCCACTGGTACGCGATCCATACTTACTCTGGATACGAGAATGCGGTTGCGCGTAATCTCAAGCAACGTATCGAGTCACTCAACATGCAGGATCAGATCTTCGACGTGGTTGTACCGACCGAGAAGAAGATCCGCATCAAGGGCGGAAAGCGTGTGGTTGAAGAAGAGCGTATCTATCCGGGCTACGTGCTCGTAGAGATGATCGTGAACGATGAGTCGTGGTATGTGGTCCGCAACACGCCACGTGTGACCGGCTTCGTCGGTTCGGGGACCCAGCCAGTACCGCTCTCTCCAAAGGAGCTTGAGGAGCTCATGAGTCGCATGAAGGATGACGTTGTGAAGCACAAGGTTGACCTCATGGTAGACGACCAGGTCATGATCACCGACGGTCCCTTCCGTGAGCTTGAAGGGAAGGTGGGTGAGGTTGATGAACGTCGAGGTAAAGTTAAGGTGATGGTGTCGATGTTTGGTAGGGAAACGCCCGTCGAACTTGATTTCCTCCAGGTGAAGAAGATCTAATATCACAGCATCTGTTTTGTCAGACTACGAAAAGCGGTCCTCGCTGGGCGTTAATGCCCCACTCGGACCGCTTTTCTTGTCTTCCGCACATCTGCCGCAATCTTAGAGCTTCTTTTAATACGCCGAATCTCCATCCAATTTAGATCTCTTGAGAAAAGAAAGGAAGTACTACGGTGGCAAGGTCTCCATAGAACTGAGGGTTGTTGACGAGTGGTACACCTTGCCAAAACGCTCTATTTTATGTACGATAGCGACGCTTCTACGGTGTGTAAGTCCGGTTATGGAACGGCAGCGCCAAACAAGATAAACCAACAAAATGGCAAAGAAAGTAACAAAAAAGCTGAAGCTTCAGATCCCTGCAGGCAAGGCGACCCCAGCACCTCCAGTAGGTCCTGCGCTCGGTCAGGCTGGTATCAACATCGGTGAATTTGTGAACCAATTCAACGAGAAGACGCGCGATAAGATGGGGAACATCATCCCTGTCGAGATCTCGGTCTATGAGGATCGCACCTTCGACTTCGTGATGAAGGTCTCTCCGATGTCTCGTCTTATCCTTAAGGCTCTTGGAAAGGAGAAGGGTTCAGGCAAGGCACCTTCACAGAAGGTGGGTACACTCACCAAGGATCAGGTCAGAGCTATCGCCGAAGAGAAGATGCCTGACCTCAATGCCAACGACATCGAAGCAGCAATGAAGATAGTTGAGGGTACCGCTCGCTCAATGGGCGTAGATACCAAGTAACCTTGGTATCTACGGACCTTGCCAGCTAGTTTTGAGCGCAGCATCAAAAATAGCGACAAGGTGTACTGTTCCTGTAAGGAATAGACGTTAAGTAATACTCTCTGGACACAAAAACAGCGCGCCTTGCGGCGGCCAATGTTTTTTTTTAAATTTGTGTGTGAGGAGAGGGTTATAAAAAAAAAAAAAAAAAA
>JAYQPD010000008.1:0-40026 GCA_038145135.1 bacterium
GGCAATACCTCAGGAGCGGAACGTCGCATCTTTTGTTTTGATCTAAGAATGAATGGAACAAATGCACCGCTTCCGACGATCAATAAATTACCGGCAGGCACGATACAGTCGGGTGATGAGGTTGAGTTTCAAGGTGACGTGGTAAGTGGTGGTAATAAAAAAGCATGCACCCAGGTAACAGTTACTAAATATCAGAGTGATTCAGGTGCTGTACCAATGCCTGATGGTAAATCTTGTCCGCAAGGTGCTACCTGTACGCAGATCGAGTCTCGTGGATACAATCGGCCGTGTGCCAATTTGGATGATCCACGCACAGTGGAGCGTGCCCTCCGTGCAAACTACTAAAATGCCTTAAAAAACGGTACTATAGTGCGCATGGCACAGGCGGTACCTAAGGCAGAAAAAGAGCGCGCAGCGCAACTCTTTTCACTCATCGAGTATCACCGAAAACGCTACCACGAGGAGGATACACCGGAGATATCTGATGAAGCGTACGACTCGCTGGTGCGAGAACTTGCTTCGCTTGAAGCCAAGCACCCCTCGCTTAAACGCGCCGACTCACCCACGGTGCGTGTAGGAGGTGCTCCGCACGAGGCATTCGAGAAGGTGCGTCATGCAGTGCGCCAGTGGTCGTTTGATAACTGCTTTGGTGAAGATGAGCTTCGGGAGTGGGATGAGCGGGTGAAGAAGTTCTTGCGCGCTGGCGGCATTGCTGACCCTAAGCCGGTGTATGTGGCAGAACATAAGATCGACGGTCTGAAGGTGGTCTTGGAGTACCGGGAGGGAATGCTTTATAGAGCAGCAACACGTGGTGATGGAGTGACCGGAGAAGATATCACGCACACGGTGCGCACCATCAAGGATGTGCCAGAGAGGATAACCGACCACGAACGACTTATCGTGGTGGGGGAGGCATGGCTTCCGGAAAAGGAGCTTATCCGTATCAATGGGGAGCGCGAGAAGAAAGGCGAGGCACTTTTCGCCAATCCACGAAATGCAGCAGCCGGTTCGCTTCGTCAGCTCGATCCTGAGGTAACACGCACACGGAACCTCAAATTTTTTGCCTATGATGTGGAGCGACCTGATAGCTCAGCAGAGCGGCTCCCCAATACACAATTTGGTGAACTGACCTATCTCAAGGAACAGGGATTTGCGGTCAATTCACATGCGAAACAGTGCAGGACGATAGAAGATATCCTGAAGTACTACCATCATGCTGTGGCAGAGCGCACGAAGCTCCCCTATGGTGTCGATGGTGTCGTCCTTAAGGTCGACCAGGTCTCGTACCAGATCATACTCGGCTACACCGCAAAGGCGCCACGCTTCGGTATTGCGTATAAATTTCCCGCAGAGGAAGTGACCACAAAGCTCGTGGACATTCGTCTTCAGGTGGGGAGGACAGGTGTCATTACTCCAGTTGCAGTCATGGAGCCAGTGCGCGTCGCTGGGTCGGTGGTGCGTCATGCCACGCTTCATAACGAAGACCGTATCAACGAGCTCAATATCAGGATCGGGGATACGGTCGTCCTTAGGAAAGCGGGAGATGTGATCCCTGAGATAGTGCGCGTACTTCCTGAGCTCCGCCCGCGTGGGACGAAGCCGTTTGTGTTTCCGAAAAAAGTGCACGAGTGTGGTGGAGATGGGAGTATCGAGCGTGTGCCGGGTACTGCAGCGTATCGCTGTGTTGCCAAGGATTCAGCAACACTCCACCGTGCACGTCTCTACCATTTCGTTTCCAAGCACGCACTCAATATGGACGGGGTTGGACCGAAGATCGTTGATCTATTGATCGAGCACGCACTCGTATCTTCACCAGACGATTTCTTTCTGCTCGAGGTAGGCGATCTTCTTGGGCTTCCAAATATCAAAGAAAGGTCAGCGCAGAATATTATTGACGCGATTCATTCCGCGAGCACTACTACACTTGCACGACTCCTCGTCTCGCTTTCAATAGAACATGTCGGGGTGACCACCGCAGAGCTCATCGCGGATACCTTCCAAACTCCTGCGCGGCTTATGGATGCTTCACTTGACGCACTTATCGCAATCGATGGGGTGGGTGAGATCGTGGCGACATCGGTACACTCATGGTTTAAGGACAAGGACAACCGCGCGCTCTTTGAGGCACTGGTCTTGCGCCTCACCCTTGAGCAGACAAAACGTACGAATACAGAACTAACCGGAAGGTCATTTGTGTTTACCGGTACACTTGCGCGTCGTTCTCGCGATGAGGCGGGCGCACTCGTAAAGGCGCGTGGAGGTACGGTATCGAGCTCGGTGTCGAAACAGACGAGTTATGTAGTGGTCGGAGCGGAAGCTGGCTCAAAGGCGGATAAAGCTGAACAGCTCGGGGTGACCATCCTCACCGAAGCAGAATTTGAGAAGCTCCTCAATATGTAGGGCAGTGTGCTATGATGCGCGCATGGAACGGAAGGATATAGAACACCTCGCAGATCTCGCGAGACTCCGCCTTACTGACGCGGAGATAGAACAGTTTCGCACCGAAGCAGACTCTATTTTGGCGTATGTCGATGCGGTTAAAGAGATGGCACTCGCACCACGAGAACCGAAAGTGGGTGCACATGTAAATCCACTGCGTGAGGATGTGGTCACGAACGAGCCCGACCAGTACACCGAGGACCTGCTTGGTGCGCTTCCAAAGCGCGTAGGGCGTCACGCACTTGTTAAGCGGATCATTAGTGCTGATTAGTATGAAAGGAAAGACCATTACAGAGTTGCGCGCTGCGTTCGTATCTGGCGAGACCACGCCGACCAAAGCGCTCGAAGAAACACGGAAGGTGATCGCTGAACGTGATCCTGAGGTACATGCGTACCTAGAGACCTATGACGACGCGGCTGCGGTAGCAGCCGAAGCAGATGCACTTTATGCAGGGGGTGCTACAACTGACAAACCGCTCCTCGGGGTACCGGTGGCACTCAAGAACAACATTCTCGTGAAAGGTAAGAAGGCGACCGCCTCATCACGCATTTTGGAAAATTATGTTGCATCCTACGATGCAACGGTGGTGAAGAGGCTCAAAGATGCTGGTGCGGTGATTGTAGGTGCGACCAATCTCGATGAGTTTGCGATGGGGTCTTCGACCGAGAATTCTGCGTTTGGCGCAACCAAGAATCCACACGATACCTCACGTGTGCCGGGAGGTTCTTCCGGTGGTTCCGCAGCTGCAGTCGCAATGGGAAGTGTACCGACTGCACTTGGCACCGACACTGGCGGTTCAATCCGCCTCCCCGCATCGTTTTGTGGACTCGTGGGACTTAAGCCAACGTATGGACGAGTATCACGATACGGACTCATTGCCATGGGTTCCTCACTCGATCAAGCGGGACCATTCGCGCATTCGGTAGCTGACGCAAAGACAGTCTTTGATGTGATCGCGGGTGTGGATGCGTACGATGCCACAACACACAAACTCGGAACCTACCCTCTGGTGCCTACTAAAGAAAAATATCGCATCGGTGTGCCCTACGCGTTCCTCAAAGAGGGGATCGAGCCGGATGTAAAAGCGGTCTTTGAAGACGCGATCAAGAAGCTCACTGCGCTCGGGCATGAAGTAGTCGATGTGTCACTCCCGTATATGGAGAAGGGCCTCGCGGCATACTACATCGTGATGCCGGCGGAGGTCTCGTCAAACCTTGCGCGCTACGACGGCGTTCGCTTCGGACTTCACGTCGAAGGGAAGGACCTGCGCGAGGACTATGATCTCACCCGCGGACAGGGCTTTGGTGCGGAAGTAAAGCGCCGCATCTTGCTCGGTACGTACGTGCTTTCATCTGGATACTACGACGCATACTATGGTAAGGCCGAAGAGGTACGCACACTCATGCGCTCTGAACTTTCCGATGCATTTGGTACCATTGATGGTGTGCTTACCCCAACAGCACCTATGCCAGCATTTAAGCTCGGCGAGAAGAGTGATCCGCTTTCCATGTACCTTGCTGATATCTTCACGGTACCAGCCAACCTGACCGGTGCGCCTGCCATTTCGCTCCCCATGGGTACAGTGATGCGCGACGGAAAGGAACTTCCGATCGGCATTCAACTGATGGCGCCACACGATGGTGAAGAGCGACTCTTCGACATCGGAAAGCAACTGTTGGGAGAGTAGTGCACGCTCCTCATGCAAAACGATCGCATCGAAATTGAATACGGTACGGTCGGTATCGACCCAAACGCAGTCACCAATGGACTTACTGGTGTGTTGCGGTTCTTTGGGCTGACAGGGGACGCTGGCACTTCGGGTGTACCTGCGGTTGATCTGGGGAGCAAATTCCTAATGACGCTCTACCACATCTGGGAGGTATACTCGGTGGTTGCGCTCCTGTTCTCGGCAGTGCTCATCTACGGCATCATCTACGCACGTCTTCGTGTCGGGCAGCTCTTATCAGACGAAAAAGCAGCAGTGCATGCCGCAGAGGTGGCGTACCGAGAGCAGTATGGTGAGCATAAGGCACACGACCGCTTTGAATCGATCATGGAGCATGCGTCGTCCGATAACCCGAACGACTGGCGTCTTGCCATCATCGAGGCGGATATTGTGCTCGAAGAACTTCTTGATCAGCGCGGATTCCCAGGCACTACGATAGGTGAACGATTGAAGAGTGCGTCACCTCAAACCTTCAAAGCGCTCGATGATGCGTGGAAAGCGCATAAGGTGCGCAACGAGATAGCGCACCGTGGTGGCGACTTCATTCTCACCAAACGACTTGTAAACGAGACGATCGCGCACTACCAGCGTGCCTTCACAGAACTTTCGAATGGTTCCCAGGGCGGAGGTGGCGGTCACGGCCATCACTAATCTATTTTCTGCTTGATGTGCTCAAGTGCACCAAGGACCTCGCGGCGTTGCCCTGTTCCACCACGTACTTTAATGCGAAGTGTACCGAAGTGTTCTGTGTGATTAGTATATTGTTTTCTACTCGTACTCTTTATAAAACTAGTTTTTGTAAACTGAGAATTTTTTAATCCAAGTGTCCGTGACCAGTATCGTTTGAGTTCAACATCTCTATTTTTATGAGAAGAATTGATAGAGATGCGAACTATCAGTTGCGAAGTGTCGACATTAAACACTGTTCTGAGCCATCTACAGTAAAATCTAAGCATGTCAGGATCGCTATTGGTGAAACCAAATTCCTCGCTGCCGCGTTTGTAACCCTCTCCCCAGTAGAGACCGTATCCTATCATTGTGATGTCACGTTTTGAAAGTTCCCCAACACTTTTTGCGCCAGTTTGTTTGGCGCTCTCGATTCGCAGAAAACGAGCGTTTCGTTTTAATTCTGAATATGCAAGGAGTCCGCGAGCACTTGCTCTCTTTGATCTGGCCGCAAGAGCTTGTTGTTGTTGTGCTGTAAGTACTATATCGCGACACCAATAGCTCGCAGTCGCAGGGGACACATGCAGTGTTCTGGCAATTTCCTTAATTCCGCTGCCTTGTGCACGAAGCGTTAGTGCCGTTTCCTTTTCCTTTTGTTTAGCCATAGTATATAAGGCAATTATACACTATACGTACGCACTTGCGAATAAAGCGTTTCCATCGTATATTAGCGTGCAGCGGGGTAGAGGAGAGGTACCTCGGGAGGCTCATAGGAAACTGTGACCCATTACAGTAATGTAGTGTGGAAAAATCTTCTAAATTGCTGGAACGTCATAAGAGCCATGTGTGCTACAGCGTGATCCGAGAGGATGAATGCGAACGCAGAAAAACATACGGATTTGATAATCAGCAGCCAAGCCCAGCACAGAGTGTGCTCGGAAGGTTCAGAGACTATAATGGAGAGTTCCAGCAGACTGGAACATGGTATAGTCCATTCCTGTTAGAGATAATAGGTAGCACAGAACCTCCAGACCCCGGTTCGATTCCGGGCCCCGCAACAAATAGAAAGATCCCTCTGGCATGCGCCAGAGGGATCTTTCTATTTTGGTGGGGAAATCGAGCGAGTGATGCGATGGTCGATTCCGGGCTAATCAACCAATATATACTCAAGCGAGCTGGTAAGTGCTATACTCAGACCTATATGAACAAAGGAACAATAGTCATTATCGCCCTGACGGTCGCGGTCGTCGCCGGTCTTGGGTATGTGGTGGTAAATCGACCAGCCACCGCTGGTGGTGAACTCGACAGCTTTGCCCAGTGTCTCGGTGAGAAGGGGGCCACTTTCTTTGGCGCCTTTTGGTGCCCGCATTGCCAGGCACAAAAGAAGATGTTTGGAGCGTCTGCAAAATTGCTACCATACACTGAGTGTTCACTTCCTGATGGCAAGACGCGTACGCAGGAGTGTATTGATAAAAATATTGAGTCGTATCCAACCTGGGAGTTTGCTGATGGGTCTCGCGAAACAGGGGAGGTCCCACTTGCCACACTCGCTGAAAAGACCGGGTGCGAATTGCCAGCTGGTCAGAACTAGCCTATGGAACTTCTCACACTTAACTGGTTGGTGGGTATTGGTACATTCTTACTCCAACTCGTAGTGGTAGGTCTCACCGCGCTCTACATACTTCGTAATCAGGCTGTTCAGACGGTCGTGGCAAAGTATGCAATATGGGGTGCGTTTCTCACGACCTTGGGCGCAACATTCATGAGTTTGGTGTACTCAGATCATTACGGAATAGTGCCATGTGGACTTTGCTGGCTCTCTCGCATCATGATGTTCCCTCAGGTGATCCTCTTCGGTATAGCACTCTACCGTAAAGAGCGAGCGATCGCGTTCTACAGCCTAGTGCTCTCAGTCATCGGTCTGGCGATCTCACTCTACCATCACTATATACAGATGGGTGGCGGCCACGCCCTCCCGTGCCCGGCTTCAGGAGCATCTGACTGTGCGAAGCGCTACATCTTTGAGATGGGATACATCACGTTCCCGCTCGTCGGCGCGACCGTGTTCGCGTTTGTCATCATCCTCATGCTCTTTGTACTCCGGAGCGAGCGTGAGACGAAAATGGGTGCAACTAAAGTGTAGTGAAATAAGTTTCAGTTAATGTAATCGCAAACGAATTTTTGTATGCAATGTGTCATTCTCGCAGCTGGACTAGGGACGCGCATGCGCCCACTTACCGAGACGATGCCCAAACCACTTGTACCGGTGTGCGGAAGGCCGCTCCTCCAGCATATTGTTGAAGCGCTTCCGTCTTCGGTCGATGAGCTCATTATTGTCACTGGGTACAAAGGAGAGATGATCCGTGAGTTTTGCGGCACGGAGTTTCTCGGCCGTAAAGTGTCATATGTCGAGCAAACCGAGCAGAACGGTACTGCAAAGGCACTCTGGCTCTGTAAAGACCTCATCAAAGGACGTTTCCTCCTCCTCTTCGCTGATGATATTCATGGAAAGGAAGATCTCGCGCGTGCGACCTCATACACACGCTCACTTTTGGTAACCTCTGTGGATGACACAAAGAAATTCGGTATCGTAGTGAGAAATCCAGACGGCACACTCGGCCTTATGATCGAGAAGCCAGAACACGCTCCTTCTAACTGTGCATCAACCGGCCCAATGGTGATCGACGAACACATCTTTGAGTTTCCACCAGAAAAGACCGTGAAGGACGAGTACTACCTCCCCGAGGTAATCGAGCGCTACGCAGCTAAGTATCCTATCGCGGTTGTTGAACAAGATCTTTGGATCCCAGTAGCTACGCCAGAAGATGTAACGAAAGCTGAAGCCTTGCTCCATTGTGACAAGGTAACGAAGTAGTGTATGCAGTGTGTGATTCTAGCAGCAGGTGAGGGGACCCGCATGCGACCACTCACCGAGGAAATGCCAAAGCCGCTCATAGCGGTGTGTGGTAAACCGATCTTGGAGCATATCGTAGAGGCGCTCCCCAAACAGATCGATGAGCTTGTTATTGTGGTCGGCTACAAAGGTGAGATGATCCGTGAGTTTTGCGGTACACGCTTCCACGGTAGGCAGGTGACCTATGTTGAGCAGGCAAATCCGAAAGCGGGCACTGCTGATGCACTCATGTGTGCGGTCGGTACGGTAAAAGGGAAGTTCCTGGTCATGTATGCAGACGATATTCATGGCAAAGAGGCGCTCGCAAAGGTGGTGGAAACAGAAGCTGGTATGCTTGCATCGCGCTCTGATACCCCAGAAAAGTTCGGGGTGCTTGTTGTTCGTGAAGATGGCACACTTAAGGAGATTGTTGAGAAGCCTGAAGTACCACCCTCAAACCTCGTCAATATTGGAGGATTTGTCCTCACTGACGAGATCTTCAGTATCGAAGTGGGACTTTCAGCTCTCGGCGAGTACTTTCTCACCGACTCCGTCACTGAATACGCTCGTCGCCACCCCATGACCGTGGTCGAGCAGGAACTGTGGCTTCCGATAGGATATCCCGAACATATTGAGGAGGCTGAAAAGACGCTCTGCCCGCATTGAAAAAAACGCTCAATATGGTATCGTTTCTGAGCCCTTATTAGGGGAATGTCAATGTAAGCAAAGCTTGCTATGGATACATTCAAATGTCAGTGTAGCTCAGTTGGTTAGAGCGAGGGACTCATAAGCCCTAGGTCGGAGGTTCAATTCCTCCCACTGACACCACGGCGACAATACTAGTTTTTTCTGGTATTATGTCGCCGCTGCATAGAAATACATATGCAGCGGTAGCTCAACTGGTTAGAGCACCCGCCTGTCACGCGGGAGGTTGCGGGTTCAAGTCCCGTCCGCTGCGCATAAAACTGTTAGGCCTCATGCGAAAGCATGGGGCCTTACTGTTTTACCGCAGGGCGTGACTTGAAAGACGGAGCCGGTATACAAGACGACCGTAGGGAGTGCTTGTCGGCGAGTCCGGGGAGGAAGTTCTTAACGAACGAAGTGAGTTTAGAAACTTGACCCCAAGTCCCGTCCGCTGCGCAGGCGGAAAAAGTCCCGTTCAAAATGTTTGGCATCTGGGTATACCTCAATAAGCACACAATATACCAAGGTATAATCAGTGTGTATGAAAGATCATCGCTTCGACAAGGTAGCCAGCAACGTCATTCTTGCAGTACTTGTAGCGATCGGTACGGGTACTATTTGGCTTGCGAGCTATGCGTATGGTGAGATCCTGAATATCCAGGAAGCGGCAGATATACAGACCGCTGAACTCTTAAAGAAGTAGAGGGGTGTGGGTAAGTTCAAAAAGTCCCCTGTGCTACACTCAGGTGAATGGAACGACTGAGTAACACTCCTCCTAATAAACATGAACGAGAAGGGCGTGAAGCGCTTGACGAGGAGTTGTTCAGTAAGCTTGAAAAGGCCTACTTTGAAGACTATGAACTGCTCGGTGGTGATGCGATCCGGCGTGAAGAGGAGAGAAAGCGACTTGAGCGTGGCGAAATAGAGCAGCCGGTACTCCACTATCCAAAGTTGCAGGAATTCGACTTTGTCGATCATGAGAACCAACTCCTTGTACTGAAAGATGAGGCCGCGAAGCACAAGGTGGTTGAGGTGGGTCAGGCGTATGTATGGAGAGTCAATGAGCTCTTGGCGCAGCTACGTATGCTCAAAGCTTCGTCTGATATCGATCGAGTGCAAGAGCGATTGCAGGAACTCGGCACTTCGGGAGATGCTGCAGAGAGGGAACGGCTCCAGGTGGAACGCGCGCGGTTAGACAATAGGTTTTACCATTACTCCACATTCATCTACGGCAACCCTTCTCGCAAGGTGTACGAGTACGATAAGGCAACTGTGCAACGTGAAGCACGAGATGCTGAACACTCAGGTGATGCAAAACGGATCGATGCCGTGCGGGCACTAGCAAAGCTCGTTCCCGATCTATTCGCACCTGCTTCAGCACCTACTTTCGGTCGCGTTGAAGCGTCTGATGCTAAAGACAGTACCATCATCGGCGCTGAGGCAGCTCGACGCATGTTTGACGAGGCGCGACAGAAGCTCGGTTTGGATGATTGGAAGATCGTCATAGATGAGACGGGGAAGGTGGTCAATATTTCAGCGAGTCAGAAAAAGAAACAGGTCACGATCCCGCGCGACGATCGCCTTAGTGTGCGACGCTTTCCACTCACCGAAACACGGGTTCGCGCGCTTATAGCACATGAGCTCGGCACCCATGCACTTCGGCGTAAGCTTGGTGAGAATTCGAGATTGAAACTCCTCGGCTTGGGACTCGATCGTTACATCAAGGGTGAGGAAGGGCTGGCAACGTTTCGCGAGCACCATATTGACCATCAGGGTGACTTCAGCCGTGTTGACCCACACCTCGCTATCTCGCTTGCCGTTGGACTCGATGGCACCAAGCGGAACTTCAAAGAGGTCTATGACGGCATGGCGCTCTACTACACCATGATCGGAGCCGACTCGCCACCTGAGCTTGCGTGGAGGCAATGCGTGCGTACCTTCCGCGGTACCTCCGGTACTACGCGTGGTGCTGTGTATACGAAGGATATTGTGTACCGTGAAGGGAATGTTGAGGCCTGGGAGCGTTTGCGCAAGGGTTTCAATGATATTGCTGCTATCACTGAGGAGTTGGGTGTGGACAACCCGCTTCTTGTTGGTAAATATGACCAAACCAACCCCCGCCATGTGCACCTTGTAGGGCGTATTGACGCGCTGTGATAGAAAAACGGGATAATTGACAAAAACAGATAATTTGCTATAATACCCTCATTCTTACTCTACTTTGGGAGTGCCGTAATGGACACTCTCTGCGGACTCACAAGAGAGCATCCCTAGGAAGTACAGTGGGATGCTTTATTGTTTAGCCGAAATACATGAATATAGGAGGACGTACAGGACGCCGTACTTCAGGGCGCCCGCATGGTCGTGGTGGGTATTCTCGCCGCACCCCACATACACAGCGCACACGCGAATATATCCAAACCGATGATATCGGGGATGTTGTGATTACCGTAGGTACCGATACTTCGGATCTCCCGGAATCGAGCGGAGTACGCGCACCTTACCAGCCAACCCGATATGCCGGAGCAGGACAGGGCGGGAGTCGTTCGCGTGCCTGGTCACCAGAGCGCAATGATAGGCGCGACCAGAGGGGTCGCCGCATGGGACGAGGTGGTCGCCCACAAAACGATCGTGGGCAGCGCACGCAGGGTGGACAACGTGGTGGGCGTGGTCGCCGATTCGTAGCACCAGATCTCGACATTGAACGATTCATCGAGACAGCACGGCGAGAGATCGCAGCAGGGAAGGAACAGGCAGCAAAAGAGACTCCGTACACAGTACAAAACAACTTTGCTTCGCTCATTCTTCACCCAGAACTTCTCTCACAGGTGACAACTAAGGGGTATTCACTTCCAACACCGATCCAGGACAAGGCGATACCGCACGTGCGTGATCGCAAAGATGTCGTCGGACTTGCAAACACTGGTACTGGTAAGACCGCAGCATTTCTTATTCCGCTCATCGATCGCGCACTCGTACATAAGAACGAATGTACGCTCGTGGTTGTGCCAACACGCGAACTTGCAACACAGATATACGATGAGTTTCGTGGATTTACGAAAGGTCTCAGCATGACCGCAGCGGTAGTGATCGGAGGAACTAACATTCGTCCGCAGATCGCTGCGGTGCGTAATGCCCGTTTCGTCATCGGTACCCCGGGCCGTCTTAAGGATCTCATTGAACGCAAGGCACTCAACATGCAGCGCTTCACCGGTATTGTACTCGACGAGGCAGACCGCATGCTCGACATGGGTTTCATTCCTGACATTCGCTTCCTTATGGAGCGCATGCACCACGAGCGCCACTCACTTTGTTTTTCAGCGACCATGCCGCCAGAAATTGAGCGCCTTGTCGGTGAATTCCTTAAGGACCCGATCACCGTTTCAACTAAGACCGGCACAACCTCACACAGTGTTGAGCAGGGAGTGGTACGAATTACCGAAGGCAAGTCAAAATTCCAACTTCTTGAGGATCTCCTTCGTGACCCAGCCTTTGAGAAGGTGATCGTCTTTGGCGAAACCAAGCGTGGGGTGGAGCGTCTTGCCCGACAGCTCTCACGCGATGGTGTTCGAGCTGAGTCGATCCATGGCAACAAGAGTTCAAACCAGCGTAAGCGCGCACTCGATGCGTTCAAGTCTGGACAGACACGCGTGCTTGTCGCAACCGACGTCGCTGCACGTGGACTCGACATTACCGATGTCTCTCACGTCATCAACTATGACGTACCGCACTCGTATGAGGACTACGTCCACCGCATCGGCCGAACCGGCCGTGGTGGCAAGGAGGGGAAGGCACTCACCTTTGTGGGTCAAGAAGTTCGCTAACAATTCCCGTATCTGAAACAGAGGAACACCCGGGCTGGCCATTGGCCAGCCCGGGTGTTCTCTTTATTTCTCTTCACTTTTTTGGTATTCTTTCCCCGTTGTGCATTTGCAAATCGTGAGTGTGCCACAGCGTGGGACAATGGCCTGTAGTTCACACTGGCGACTGCCACTTTGTGTGATGCAGCCACCCCACGCATTAGTTTGCCATCTTAGCTCAGTTGGTAAGCAGAGCTTCCTTCGACTTCGTTCGGAACATAAGTGAGTATTTCATACTCACCCAGTTCCTCACTCGTCGAAGTAGAGCGCGTCCATGGTATGCTGCCAGCTGTCGGTAAGAAGAACAAAATAAAACAAGCCATCTTAGCTCAGTCGGTAGAGCGCGTCCATGGTAAGGACGAGGTCCCCGGTTCAATCCCGGGAGATGGCTCACGGAAGATACGAAAGTTGTGTCACCAGGCACAACTTTCGTATCTTATGCAGATGATGAAGTAGTGCCACCTTAGCTCAGTTGGTAGAGCGAGGGTATCGTAAACCCTAGGTCCGCAGTTCGATCCTGCGAGGTGGCTCAAAGGTAGAAGTCTCAATAACTACGAGCGTGTATTCGTAACTAACGGCCGACCGGTTTCGATCCTGCGAGGCGGCTCACGCTTCTGCAGATAAGAATTAAACAAGCCATCTTAGCTCAGTTGGTAAGCAAAGCTTCCTTCGACGGCGCTCAGAATATATGAGAAAAAGTTTTCTCTCACAATTCCTCGCTTGTCGAAGTAGAGCGCGCCCATGGTATGCTGCCAGCTGTCGGTGAGAAAGACAAAATTAAAACAAGCCATCTTAGCTCAGTTGGTAGAGCGCGTCCATGGTAAGGACGAGGTCAACGGTTCAATCCCGTTCATTGGCTCCAAATACTACCAAGCGTCATTAACTCTTTTTGAATTGTCGGTACAGTATGGTTGCGATGACTGCCCCCGCCAAATTAAAACACATATCAAGCATGCCTGGGCCTTTTGGGGATCATTCCAAAAATCTGATTGCAGCATTGCCGCTTCGATCTCAGCTATTCGATTTTGAATATTACTTTCCATTACAAGTACTTCACATAAAACTTAGTGTCTTTGTGAGTGTAACCAAACTTCTTGTACATCGCCTGAACTTCAGGCCGAGAACAGGTTAGATCCATTCTCGTGCAACCCCATTCTTTCGCTTTTTTCTCGAGTGCATCCATAATCATGCGAGCATAACCCTTCCCTCGTCCTTTTGGTGACACCACGATATTGTTCACGTAGCCATCGGTTCGAACTGGATGGACCAACTTACTAAGGACTCCAATAGCATCAACCGCTCCGTCATTTAGAATTGCCACAAAGAAACTGTGATCATCTTTAGCGGTCTCAATGAATTGCTTTTCACTGGTCAGCTCCCCTGGTTTTACTAAATGTGCTTGTAGGTTCATACACGAACTCAGGTAGGAGTGTATATTTTTCGAAGTCAATTCAATGAGTTCCATCGGCATGAGTATAGCAAATAAAATGACAGGGTCGTACACCCTGCCATTTTATTCAGTATTTTTGATTTAACTCAAAATAACTTTGATAGTCGAGCTATGTTGGGTTTTTACTGCTTTGGGGTGACTTGGATGTCAAAATCTTTGAATTCCATCTCAACATCAACAGGTGCGGTGATCTCCCAATGTGGACCTTCAAACGAGAGGTAGTAGTCGTTCAAGTCTGTGGAGGTCACTAAGCCTCTCTTAGCAGCGGTCTCAATTGCGTCCTTGAAGTACGGCTTAAGATCCTTGTCGATCGTGATCCATTTTTGGTCCCAGGCACTTTGATCTCCATAGAGATCCTGGCTCGCGATGCGATAGAGTAGCATGCCAGAACTACCATCCTTCCCAACATGTGCTTCTATGGTGCGGTTGCGACTGTCATAAAGTTTTAAGATGAAGAAGACAAACTGTCCTTTACCCGCAGATTCTTTATTGCGATTAATAAGCACGAGGTTTGCAGAAGCGTGTGCGACTTGCCCAGGAAAATCATCACCAAAGTATCCCTTTGTGAGTCTGAACGAGAGCTTGTACCGAACCGACTGCATGTCCGCAAGCGATGTAGTGAGGGTCTCATCAGGTTCGGTTGGATTAACAGTGAAGAGCGATTTAATTTTTCCGTTTTTTGAAAAACCTCTACATGGTACCTCCCACAGTCCTCGGTCAACGGTGGCGTTTACGCCCAGGGTGACGGCATTTCCAGGACCAAAGACCAGTCGCTTACCTGGCGTGGTGTATTCAACGGCGCCATTTTTGAGTTCTTTCGGTTTGGCATTTTCAGCAGTGAACGGGTAGCGACCAAACCATTGCCCGACGGTCCACATCTGTGGAGCTGTACCCTCTCCGAATGGATAGAGGGTCGTTTCAATCACCGGTTTACAGGTAACAAGATCGCGCGCTGCCTTTCGAACATCGACACCATCTTGATACTCAGGATCGATGATGTACGAGACCGCTGGAGCATTGGAAACGGTAACATTGCGGTACCCAGTGTGACTCACATTTCCTGAGACATCGCGCGCAAAGGCTCGAAAGTTGTGTGGACCATTCTCAACAGTCGTTGTGTCCCAATTTAAAGTAAACGGCTCTTCAGTTTTTTGCGTACCAATCTGCACATCATCGACTTCGAACCACACACTCTCAACACCAATATTATCTTCAACATTGACGGACAGAGCTACAGAACCGCCAACAGTGCTACCGTTTACAGGAACACCCTTCTTAAAACGGACCGTAGGAGGGATTGGATCTGTTGTGTCAGGGGCCGCTAATACTCGAATAGTTACGCCGCACTTTTTAGAATCTACCACCCGACCCTTACTGGTCTTGCGCTGTGCTGTCGCTATATATTTCACGTTAGTATATGAATCGCCATTTGCCGGGTCTGGCGGCACCACCGTCACCGACCCTTCTTTTGCTAGGTCCATAGGTCCCACGCCGTTGTTGATAGTTAAAGTATTTGCTCCTTTAGCGGTCCAACTGAGTGTGACCGACTCACCAGCCTTGACCCTTTTTGCTGAGGCTGCCAGTTCACAGCTCACGATCCCTACCGTTTCACCCGGAACATCAACGGGAATGTCAACTGTACGTAAATTTGCCGGTGCTGTGTCGATCACTCTATCCTCGACCATAAGTTTGATAAGACCTTCATCCACATCACTTTCTTCCTGAGATTGTCCGGTACTACTTTGTGTTGTTGGAGAGTATGGTAGACCAGGTGCGGTACCGAGTGCGGAGCACGACATCGCTGCCCGCGTTCGTGGCCCCAACAAACCATAGCCAGTTGAGTCTGGAGTACCTGAACAGACGATTCCCTGGCGACACTGGAAGCGTTGCACCGCTTGTTCAGTAGCAGAACCGAAGTATCCAGTGATCGATCCGTAGGTAAAATCACCCGTACCTGTCAAAAATTGTTGCAGTGCAGAAACTTGACCTCCGGTGGTCCCTTGGTGTGGGACTAAGGTCAAATCAACACATGGGGCGGCCGCAGCAATGTCGGTTAACATATACAAGAAACCAACACCAAGCAGAACAGCCGCAACTATCGAGAAGGCGACTCTCGACAAACGTGAAATTGTATTCATATAAAAAATTATACCAGCTTACCGAACCGGCATTTGGACATTAACAACCACCAACTCCACTACTTTTGGAGCCACCTCGCAGGATCGAAACTTACAGTTTCAGTACACCTTTTGGGTAGTTCTTGCTGCGCGCAAACTACCACAAAAGGTCTTCGATCCTGCCCCTCCAAAATCCATTTCACTACTTTTGGAGCCACCTCGCAGGATCGAACTGCGGACCTTTGCGTTACGAATGCAATGCTCTACCGACTGAGCTAAGGTGGCAACGGGATATATCCTAGTACAGAGGGGTTTTGTTTTCAAACAGTTTTTGGTAGGATAGCGACGCGGCAGCACCCTCTCCCACGTTACCTGAAAATGGATCCTAACGGCAGGGCAAAGCATGAGGCGGCTGTCGCACCTACTGCCAATGTAGCTCAGTCGGTAGAGCGCGTCCATGGTAAGGACGAGGTCCCCGGTTCAATCCCGGGAGATGGCTCACAAAACACAAAAAGATCCCCAAAGGGGATTTTTTGCTATACTCAAGGCACTATTCGCTAACACGTTTGTGTATGCCACTTATCTATATAGTACTTCTAGTTGCCGGGTTCATTGTGCTCATCAGTATCCGGCAGATCAACCAGTACGAGCGAGGGGTCAAGTTCACGCTTGGTAAGTACACCGGCCTTATGGAGCCGGGGTGGCGTCTGATCCTCCCGATCGTTCAGGGGTACCAGCGCATCGACATTCGTACGAAAGCAGTCGATGTGCCGGATCAAAACGCCATCACCCGCGACAACGTGCCGGTTCGCGTGAACGCCGTCATCTACTACAAAGTCTCCGACGCCGCACGCGCTGTTCTCGAGATAGAGCACTTCCAGTACGCCATCTCACAATATGCGCAGACCACGATGCGTAACATCGTGGGTGAGGTGACACTCGACGAGCTCCTCACTAGTCGCGACAAGATAGCCGAGCGCATCCGTGAGATCGTCGACCGCGAGACCGACGCATGGGGGCTCCAGGTCGCTAATGTTGAATTGAAAGACGTCTCACTCCCTGAGTCGATGGAGCGTACGATCGCAAAGCAAGCAGAAGCAGAGCGTGAGAAGCGCGCGGTCATTATCACCTCAGAAGGTGAGCTTGCTGCATCACAGAACATGGCTGCAGCAGCGCGAACGCTCTCTGAGGCACCTGGTGCACTTCACCTCCGCACACTCCAGTCGATCAACGACATCTCGTCTGACCAATCGAACACCGTCATCTTCGCGGTACCGCTTGAGATACTCAAAGCACTCGAAGGGTTTGGAAAGAAGATGCAGTAGCACATAGAGAGGAATTGAAAAAACCGCAGGACTATTTGTCCGGCGGTTTTTGATTGAGGACATATTCCACAGCGTGGTCGCCGCAGTTGATGCAGGGAACATCAGGATCATTCGAGTCTTGCACACAATCACATACCTTACAGGTACCGCGATAGGGAAGTTGGGTGTTGTCGTTCCCGACATTCTTTAGGATGCCGGTCTCCGCAAGGAACTCAGCCATGGTGTCTGTGTTGCGCATCATGGTCACCACATCTCGGTGCCGCACTTTGGGCACTGTGCACCGTCGTGGGCCAACCCACACCCGTCGCACTGTACTTTCTGCGGTTTCACCTTGCTGAAGTCGAAGGTGTTCTCAGGAGACTGGAACGCTGGTACAGAGCGACGCGGTCCGGGGAAGTGAAGGATCTTGGCAGTCTGTTTCTGCGGTTTCTTCTTGGCCATGCAGCACCTCTTTCATCTGCTATTGGTATACCACACCGGCAGAAAAAGAACAGTGCCGACTTTGACACAGTGGTGAAGTGGTTTCCGAGTATGGTCCTCGCTTGATTTTGAAGGGGAGGGGCGTAGAGTGCGCCCATGAGACATAAGAACCCACAGCGCTTCGCGTTCCTCCTCCTTCTCTACGCCACCACGCTCTTTATATTCTTCGTCGCGGTCCCCGCCAACGCCGCCACGAGTCAGGTGATCTACCAGACTGATTTTTCTTCAGACCCAGGCTGGACGACAGATCAACCCAACAATTTTCATTGGGACGAGGTTGAGGGAGCCTACTACGCGCATACCCTAAACCAACCGACCTACAACTCGACCTCACAGCCATCGCGCTACGCTTACACCCTCACCGACCTCAATCCAGTGATCTCATACGAGCTTTCGTATGACATCAAGATACTTTCTGTAGAGGGTGGAAACGGGGCGGTACCATTTGGGCTCTATGGTGAACGCCTCTATGGATTCAATCAGCTCAACATCAACTTCGCGGGTAACAATCAGGATGGCACCTTCTCGACCCGCTTTGTCATGATCGATGGTTCGCTTCAACTCGTCACGACCGAAGTGAACCCGGGGTACAACAATGATGCAGGAGTTGACCACCAGGTCGGGTTCGGGTTCGGTACATGGTATACGTTCCACCTTCGGTACGATGCGCTCACACGTGAATATCACTTCGCCCTCACTGAAAAAGACTCAGGGATGCTGGTGCTCGAAGAGATAATTCCTGCTCCAGCCTTGAGTAGTGTAAACCCTGAACTTCGCCGCTTAGGGATAAGTATGCACCCTGAGGGACAGAATGCCACCAACCTCGGGTAAGGCCAACCCAACAATGGCACAGCTGAGTTTCTCGTTGATAATGTGACACTTACGCAGATATACGATGAAACGTATACCGCGCCTTCGAGTGTGTACTTTCTCCCAGGTATGCAGGCAAGCAGACTTTATACCGACGGACTACTCGGTACGGAGGATCAACTTTGGGAACCGACGAGAGATCAAGATGTATCAGAGCTCGAGATGACCGAAGCGGGAGAAAGTGTAAATGATGTCTATACACGTGATGTGATCAGGTCGGCCTATGGAGCAGTCGATGTATATGACAGCTTCCTCAACTCGCTCGACACACTCAAAACCGCACACACGGTAAGTGATGTCGGTGTGTTTGCGTACGACTGGCGACAAGCGGTCGATGACATCGCTTCGCAAGGCACTCCCTATGAGGATGGGGCGCATGACCCGGTGCGGGAAGTTGAGGATCTTGCGCGCCACAACAATAGTAAGGTGACACTGATCGCACATTCAAACGGAGGCCTTCTTGCAAAAGCACTCGTACGTGAGCTCGAAGCCAGGGGTGAGAGCTACCTCATCGACCGCATAATCTTTGTCGCTGTGCCACACTTTGGCACACCAAAGGCGATCGGCTCGGTCCTCCATGGGTATGATCAAGAAAAGTTCCACGGGCTTCTGGTGAAGGCAGAGACCGCGCGAGATGTAGCGCGTAACTTTCCTGGTACATACGGCTTGGTGCCTTCGGCACGATACTTCGAGCAGTCGAATGCTGATGTGGTCAGTTTTGATACATCGCCTTCCACAGCGTTGTTTCGTAATGCGTACGGCGACGTGATCAGTACGGTAGGGACACTCAAAGCGTTCATGGCAGGGAGTAGTGATGGGCGTGGTGCACCGAGTGACACCTATGAAGCAGGGCTGTCAAATGAGGTAATGCATACTGATGCGCTCGCGCTCCACCAGCTGCTCGATGGATGGACTGCTCCCGCAGGGATCGAGGTCAGTGAGATCGTAGGGGAGGGACTCGATACGGTAAAGGGGTTTCGCTATCAGGAATTCACGAGGCGAGAGTGCACGCTCGGATTCTTGAACTGTCATGATGTGCAGTACTACGAAGCTGTGCCGGTATTGACCCAGTATGGAGATGCGACTGTGGTAGATCAGTCGGCTGAGGGGTACGTGGGGAGTAAGGGGAAGTATTATCTTGACTTGTACGAAGTTGGTAATGACAAAAATGAAACTCCGAGAGAACATTTTGATATTACCGAACTTCCCTCGACCCAACAGCTCGTTGCCTCACTGCTCGAGAAACAGAATCGGCAGATACCGTACGTATACAGCACAAAGCCACAATATACCGAGACGCGCGATCTGATCTCAGTCCATTCGCCGGTCAGTATCACGGTCACCGACACCGTGGGAAGGGTAGTTGAAAAGATTGGGGATGGAGTAGGTACCGAGTGGCGCACAGAGATCCCGGGAAGTGCCTATATTGAATTTGGAGAGAGTAAGTATGTCGTCATCCCAAGTGGTATTGATTACACCGTCGCCTTAACTGGTGAAGCGGAGGGAAGTTATACCTTGAGGATCGAGAGACTTGAAGGTGAGGCAGATCCAGTTGTCCTCACTACACTCGCGGCGGCAACCACCACTCCCGATATGACTGCAGAATTCACCAAAGAGGGAGGTGTCTTTAGTACCATCAAGACCGATGTCGATGGTGACGGGGTGGTGGATAGTGTCACGACACTCGACGGAGAGGTGAGTGCGCATGCGCTCTTTGACCAGCTCAGCATATACCTGACCGCACTCACCAATATAAAGGATAATGAGCGCTCGTGGCTCATTAATAATGCGAATAAGGCAGAGAATGCCGGTGAGCGAAAAGGGTACTCTTCAGACGCGGTCGCGCGCATCTTCGGACAAATGGACGGGCGACTCACTACGTATGTCACAGAAGGACTCGTGACGGAGGAGGCGTATAATGCCATCATAGGTGTAATGAGTGAGATTAAGACATTTTAGGTATGTCACGATTCAAATTGGCAAACATGGTTGTTGTTCTGACTGCACTCATTTCTTATGGTGTTACAAGTTGGTATTTTGGAACACAGTGTGGCGGTCACACATGCAGTCAGTGGTTGACTAGTGGATTACTTAGACCTCTTATGTCAAGTGCTCTCTCGATAGCTGGCGTTACCGCATTACTCCTTCCATTCCCAGCACGCATCTTTAAGCTCTGGTTACTCTTTGTCTGTTCGTGGGGACTCCCGCTCTCCATCTATATGGTGGGTTCCATCAATATCTACTCCTCACACGTCTTTGCGATCAGTCGCGGGGAGGCTGCAGTGTTTCTCGGGTATATCTTCGGCGCTATCACACTCCTCTTTATTGCGATCGTGTATCTCATTGACTGGTGGAAGGGGAGGAGCAAGGTGTAGAAATTTATATATGATACGGAGGCAAGGCCTCCACATATCTTTCGAAAGAGGGGGGTGTCGATGGAACCTTCAAAAGGAAAAAGCGCCCGCGGAGCGGGCGCTTTTGCATTTGAGTAATGAACTGATGTCGAACAGTTGGCACTTTACGTACCATTGTGTCCAACAAAGAGGAGGGTGTGGAACTCGGTGTACCGGGTGCCTGTTTTAAGGCGTTCTTCGCGGATCTTGCCGAGCACTTCATACACATGCGCACGAAGTTGATCGTCACTCCATGATGGATTTACCACGATGACCGGGACGTCGTGTTGGTAGCAGAGCGGATACTTCGACAGGTAGGGGAGTACGCCTCCTTTGCTCGATTTGATCTGCACCGGAATGCGAAGGCGTCGCCCCCACTCACCAAACTCGACGTACGCGAATGCATCGATACCGCGCTTGTCGGTGATGCGGTGTCCGCGCCGTACCCGAAGAAACCACTCTGGTGTCGCGTCAGTGCGCGTATTGAGTGCGGCATGAAAACGCTGCTCTGACGCTTCGCCTGCACGTGCTGCGATATGATGTTGATCCTCTGTTATTTCCACAGAGCCATCATCGAGTACATAGAAGGTGATCAGACACATCCGTTCACCCTTGAGTGATTTCGGGCAGTATTCGATAGTGAACAAGCGACCACGTTTATCTCTGTCGTATGCATGGTGCCTGAGGAAGCTATCCACGGGAAGCTTCGCTTGTTCCTCAAAC
This sequence comes from bacterium, assembly GCA_038145135.1. GTDB lineage: Bacteria > Patescibacteriota > Minisyncoccia > Phycocordibacterales > UBA918 > JAYQPD01. The sequence goes on from JAYQPD010000008.1 coordinate 21,628, forward strand.
CATTTGTGCGCGATGGCACAGGCTTGTTTCTTTGTTTTTGCCACCGCGTACCTCCTCTGTATGTAATGTTCTAGCCGTAATGAATATATAACATTAATTTATTTTGTCGAACATCACAGAATGAAATAATAGAAAAAAGCGCTCATACAGATGAGCGCAAAAACGAAAGAACTAGGGGCGGAAGGGGCTTCCTGCGCAGCTGGACTCGGTGCATACGTTCCCGTATGCACCGACATGTCCGCCATCACACACGCCGAGCTTCTGTTCGGCTGAACTCGACGGGGCTTTCTTGGGAAGTAGTTTCAGCACCCGAAGGGTCTTTTCGTTCGTGTTTCCGAACATCTTCCGGTGTTCGGTCACAAACCTTGGATCGAAGAGCTTGGGTTGCACGTGGGGATTCATGTTCCGCATGCGCGCACACTGCGCCAATGTGAGCTCGATCGTGAAGATGTGCTTCGGGTAGCTATGGGCGTCGAGTGTGTTGTGAAGCACGAAGTCTGATGCGCGCGCACTGATGCCGGTCTGCTCATAGAGCGTCCGCTGTGCCGCCACCGCTGGTGTGATGTTGTTGAAGTAATCCTTCTTGCCGGGGAGATACCATCGGTCGGGGAAGTCGTGACGGAACCCCTTAACGAAGAGTAGCTGTCCCTGACATTTTGCCACTATGGTCGTAGACCACAGAATGGTCGCCATAAAACACCTCACTGTTTTTGTTATCTTTCCGGGAACACCATACCTTTTGAAACGTCCCTAGTCAATATTTGGTATAATCTAGCCGCTATGGATCCCGTTAGAAGCAAACTGCTCTAGGGGATGTGACTTTATAAGATCAATAGTGCTTTTAACGGGATGGATAAGGAAGCAGCAGCGAAGCGGATTCAGGAGATAGACGAGGCGATGCTACGCCCCGATTTTTGGAGTGACCCGAAGGCAGCACAGGCGATGATCAAGGAACGGGAGGATCTGAAGAGCGCCGCAGAGGGGAAAGAGAAGTACGACCGAAACGATGCTGTCATGACCATTGTGGCGGGAGCGGGCGGTGATGATGCCGAAGATTTTGCACGCATGCTCCGCGAGATGTATGAACGCTACGCAGAATCACAGAACTGGTCGGTCATAGGCATCGATGAAAACCGAAATGACCACGGCGGGTATCGGAATCTCGTCATTGAAATTGGTGGAAAGGGGGCGTACGGGAGACTCAAGAATGAGAGCGGGGTACACCGCCTCGTGCGTATGTCGCCCTTTAATGCATCAGGAAAACGCCAAACATCCTTTGTGCTCGTGGAGGTGTCACCCAAAGTAGATGCGGGTGGAGAACTTGCGCTTCCTGAGAGTGAACTCGATATCTCATTTGCGCGCTCGGGTGGAGCGGGAGGGCAGAACGTAAACAAACGCGAGACCGCGGTGCGTATCGTGCATCTTCCAACCAATATTTCGGTCCACGTATCATCGGAGCGCTCACAGCAGCAAAATAAAGAGCGCGGCCTCGCACTCCTGGCGGGCAAGGTGTACGCATTCCGTGAAGAGCAACATAAACGCGAACTCAAGGGCCTTTCAGTCGAGAAAACGATGAAGATCGAGTGGGGGAGTCAGATCCGCTCATATGTCCTCCACCCGTACCAGTTAGTGAAGGATCATCGTACTGATGTTGAGGTGCGGAATGTCCACAGTGTGCTCGAAGGAGACCTGTCAGCGTTTCTAGAACACAACTTTCAGTAAAACACGCCGCCTCTGCTATCCCCACTGCAAGCAGACGGGGCATTTCGTAGGCGGCACCAGGGTGTTTTGCTAGAAGAGGAGTGCGCCACCGCGCACTCATTTTGGGCGACGATTCATCCCCACCGCAAAGCGGATGGGGCATTCTCGTCGTCCACTAGTAAATGGCGTATACACTGGTTCAAAATGTGCGCGAAAAGCACGAAGTGCGAGGAGGCATAGATTCCTCTGGTGGCGAGCGGTGAGTGGTTTGTAGCCGCATTTTGAGCCAGTGAATCGCCAAGCGACAACATTCTTCAGAGAAGAATGTTGTATGTCGTATTCTTCTTCTGTTAAGCGGTTTAATGAAAGTAGTGTTCTAGACGCGGGGGAGTCAGTAGAGTAGAATAGAAGGCGTTGTAAGTGGAATGACCGGCGTAGTGCAATGATCTATTTCGATAACGTATCCAAGATCTACAATGGCGACTCAGTCGCCCTTCGTGATATCACCTTTCAGGTATCTCCAGGCGAATTCCTCTCCGTCGTAGGGCACTCAGGTGCTGGCAAGACCACTCTCCTTAAAATGCTTATTGTTGAAGACCGTCCCACTGATGGAAAGGTCTTTTTCGAATCGCTCGACATTCACTCGATCCCGAAAAGTCAGCTTCCTCACTATCGCAGAAAGATCGGCACCGTCTTCCAGGATTTCAAACTCCTCCCTCACAAGACCGCGTACGAGAACATCGCGTTTGCGATGGAGGCCAATGGACGCTCCGACCTCGAGATCTCAGAGAATGTGCCTCAGGCGCTCGACCTCGTCGATCTTGGCAATAAGATGTGGAACTTCCCGCACGAGCTCTCTGGGGGTGAGAAACAGCGTGTCGCCATTGCGCGAGCTATCGTGAACCAGCCCGACCTCATCATCGCAGACGAGCCGACAGGGAACCTCGACCCGATCGCAACCTACGAAGTGGTGCAGATACTGAAGAAGATCAACGACCTCGGTACGACAGTCATTATGACGACGCACAATAAGGGAGTGATCGACGCACTCGGCCGCCGCGTGATCACTATGGACGAGGGCACCATTATTCGCGACGATTCTGAGGGTAAGTACGTTTTGTAGTATGGGTATTTGGGTAACCGCCAAGCGCATAGCACGTTCAGGGTTCGTCGGATTTTGGCGAAGTGCATTCGTGTCGCTCGCGTCCATCTTTGTGATGACGGTCACACTCTTCACGATCGGCGTAGCGATATTTTTGGGACAACTCCTCGATGCATCTCTCGAGAGTATCCGCGAGAAGGTGGACATCAACGTATACTTTGTGACGAGCGCAGATGAGAACGACATTTTGGGACTCAAATCAGCACTCGAAGGACTTCCAGACGTAGCTGAGGTGACCTATGTCTCACGTGAGCAGGCCCTTGATGAGTTCAAGGCCCGTCACGAGAACGACCAGCTCACCCTTCAGGCACTTGATGAGCTCGGTGATAATCCGCTCGGTGCCACCCTGGCCATTCGCGCGCAGGAGACCTCCCAGTACGAGAGTATCGAGGAGTTCTTGAAACAAAAGCGTGAGCTTGAGGACCCTGAGAAACCCTTCATTCGCGAGACCAACTTCTTCAAGAACAAGGATGCGATCGACAAGCTCACCCAGATCATAAATGGCGTTGAGAAATTCAGTGCGGTGACACTCACCATTCTCATCCTTGCCTCGGTCCTCATTACCTTCAACACTATTCGCCTTGCTATCTACACTGCGCGTGAGGAGATCGGCATCATGCGGCTCGTCGGTGCCTCAAACATGTTCATTCGCGGTCCTTTCATTCTCCAGGGGATCATGTACGGTGCGATCGCTGGCGTTATTACGCTCGTGCTCTTCTATCCGCTTACCATCTGGCTCGGCGACATCACCGAATCGTTCTTCCTCCTCAATATCTTCCACTACTACATCAACAACTTCCCGTACATGTTCTTCACGATCGTCGGGTCGGGTATCGGACTCGGTGCGGTCTCATCGCTATTCGCCATTACCCGGCACCTTAAGGTATAATCAATAATCGATGGCAAGCACGAAGGCACAAACAGGACGACAGAGAAAATACATCTTTGTCGTCGGCGGTGTCATGTCTGGTGTGGGGAAGGGTATCGCCTCTTCCTCAATCGCCCTCCTCCTTAAGTCTCGCGGCCTCCGCGTCACTGCTCTCAAGATCGACCCCTACATCAACGTTGACGCAGGCACTATGAACCCCACCGAACACGGGGAAGTTTTTGTATTGAAAGATGGGCTCGAGACCGATCAGGATATGGGCAACTACGAGCGCTTCCTCGATATTTCACTTGATCAGGGCAACTACATGACGACAGGGAGCGTCTACCAAGAGGTCATTCGGAAGGAGCGCAACCTCGAGTATAAGGGGAAGAACGTTGAGGTGGTTCCCGATATTCCGCTCGCGGTCATCGACCGTATCAAGAGTGCTGCAGAACGTGCAAACGCGGACGTCACCCTGATCGAGATCGGCGGTACGGTGGGTGAGTACCAGAACATTCTCTTTCTTGAGGCGATCCGCATGATGAAGACGGACCTCAACGGCAACGTAGCCGTCGTTCTTGTCTCGTATCTTCCGGTCCCCGGCTCTATTGGGGAGATGAAGACCAAGCCAACTCAGTATGCAGCCAGGACCTTAAACAGCGCAGGTGTGTTTGCTGACGTGATCATTGCGCGGAGTCCCGTCGGTGTCGACGAGAAGCGCAAAGAGAAGATCGCGCGCTTTTGTAATGTGAAGCATGAGAATGTGATATCGGCACCTGACGTGAAGTCGGTCTATGATGTACCGATAAACTTCGAAAAGGATGGACTCTCAACGCGTCTTTGTGAGGTCTTGGAGCTCAAGCCACGCACTCCTGCAGATCTTGGTGCATGGAAGAAATTTGTTGCGAAGACCAAGAATGGCAAGAAAGAGGTGAAGATCGCTGTCATTGGAAAGTATTTCTCCTCAGGTGACTTTGTCCTCTCAGATGTATATATCTCAGTCCTCGAAGCGATCAAATATTCTGCATACGCACAGGGAGCTAAGCCGGTCATTACCTATCTCTCCTCACTCGACTTTGAGAAAGGGAAGCGAAAACTTGGTGACTTAAAGAAATTCGATGGCGTGCTCATCCCCGGTGGGTTTGGTGCGACTGGCATAGAAGGAAAGATCAAGGTGATCGAGTATGTGCGCAAGAACAAGATCCCGTATTTCGGTATTTGCTATGGCATGCAGCTTGCGGTCATTGAGTATGCCCGTCACGTACTCAATCTCACTCGTGCCCATACCGCCGAGATCGATCCAAAGTCACCGCACCGCGTGATCGACGTTATGCCGGACCAAAAGGAGAAGATCGCAAAGAACGACATGGGCGGTACCATGCGTCTCGGCGAGTATCCCGCGAACTTGCGCCCTCAGAGCATTGCCGCCAAAGCCTATGGTGCGGTCAAAATAAGTGAACGTCACCGTCACCGCTATGAAGTAAATCCTGAGTACATCGAACAGCTTGAGCAGGGAGGTATGATCTTTTCTGGAAAGTCACCAAACGGCCGCCTTATGGAGATCATGGAGCTACCGACGAAAGAACACCCATTTTTCGTAGGGGTACAATTCCACCCTGAATTCCACGCGCGCCCACTTTCTCCGCACCCAATATTCTCAGCATTCATCAAAGCAGCACTCAAGAAGTAATACTTGATTTTTCATAAATATTATGTATAATCACTCCCAGTAAACAAACTATTTGGGAGGATTCACAATGGATCCTGTGGGAGGTTCCTACTATATCGACTGTCATCTTAAGATTGATGGTGTTGATGAAAAAAGTTACAAATTCCCGTATCACCTTGATCGCGATTGGTCGCAACGCCCTGAGTGTATCGGTCAGTGGACGTATTCAGAACACTGCGGTGGAAAGTATGTTGATCGTGGTTTGATGGAGGAGAGACATCTCCACTGCCTCCTTCGGCATTTCGGTCTCGTGGGGTATGAGCACTGCCCACCATTTGAGGAGGTGCGACGAATGTCGCCATTTGATCTTCTGGAGCTCCGACGGCGCCGCGAGCGTGAAGAGGGGATAAAGGTCATATACCCTCAGAGCGACCGTGTATATGTGGTCTCGTTAAAGAACTGGGAGAAGTGATTCATCAAGACATTTCGCAGGTGCGGAGTGTCTTTTTTTATGGTATGGTACTACTCGCGCGCAAGCGCATTTTTACAACCGAAATGTCACATTGCCGGTTCGTCTAATGGTAGGACACATGCCTCTGGAGCATGTTATTGGGGTTCGAGTCCCTGACCGGCAGCACGAGAGTTAAACCGCCTTCGGGCGGTTTTCTCGTGCTGCCGGGAAGACGTGCTGGGAGCACGTCTGTCAGGGACTCGAAGACCTTGCCTAGCATTCTAGGAATACCTGGACTAGAATGCTGACAAGGTGTACTGATCCTGTAGGGATCGTTAGTCCCTGACCGGCAGCAAAGGCAGAAGGCCAAAGCATTGCTTTGGCCTTCTTGCTATTTTGCTAGCCGGTCAGGGACTCGAAAGACGGAGCCGGTATACAAGACGACCGAAGGGAGTGCTTGTCGGCGAGTCCGGGCAGGAGGCACTTATGAGCGAAGCGAATTAGCGACCTGACGCCGAGTCCCTGACCGGCAGCACGAGAGTTAAACCGCCTTCGGGCGGTTTTCTCGTGCTGCCGGGAAGACGTGCTGGGGGCACGTCTGCCAGGGACTCGAAGACCTTGCGTGAGTATTTTTGTGCGAAGCGACAAAAATATCCGCAAGGTGTACTGATCCTGTAAACAAGTTTGCTTTCACTGCCCTCAGAACCAATGTGTGAGTGAACTCCCACGTTGTTCTTCGCTTGTGAAAGTAAGGATCGTTAGTCCCTGACAGCCAGCTAGACACGTCCTCACATTGAAGGTACCATCCGTGGTTAGTTATTGTTCACTCCAGGGAGGCGTCCATGGCCAGAAGAAAGAAGAAGCGTGATGAGGTCTGGTGGTTGGCAAACGGACAAAGTTCGTCGAGTCGACAGCCGTCATTTGCACCGCCGACCGCACGCCCTGTGGTAACGACCACATATTTTCGCTTTGGTTGGCATCGCAAAAGAGCGTGCTTTGTGACCTGTCGCATGCACGGGCTTGAGATGCCAGGTGATAGACATGAATACCCCTGTGATCCACGGGTGGCGCTCGGTATCTTGCGGCAGTGTGCCTACAACAACACCCGTGCTCGCTTCTTTGGAAGACTCCACGTGACGGAAGAAGATGCGGAGGTCTTCGTGATTGCGGGACACATGTTCAGCATCTCACTTAGAATGCCGTACAGTAGTCGTGGCTCCTTCTCTTGTGCAGAGGCCACTCTGCAGTTCTATGCACCTGATGGCACGTTGCATTCCATCAATCTCCATAACGGCATGACGCGAAGCTTCCATCGATCGATCGCTGGGCTGAAAGTCATGGACATACAAGAGCAGATGCGGTAAGTACCGCAGACAGAGCCTTGGCCAGAAATGGTCCAGGCTCATTTTGCATTCACCTCACGTGCATCTATCAACAGAGTACGAGAATGCACAGTGTGATGCCTGATACACTGGAGGTGAAAACTTCTATGAAGAAAAAACGCATCATTTCTATTGGTGGCGGTGGGGCGGGTATGCTCAGCCTCATTACGGCAGGGCAGATAAACAAGGGCGGGTTTGAGACGATGACGCTCTCAGACGAAGGCGACATCTACTGTCGCTGCACCACGCCGTATATCTTCACCGGCGCGGCGATCTTGGAAGACGTGATAGAGCCGGATAGTTTGATGACCGAGTACGGCCTCACTATCATACGTGAGAAGGCGGTCAGTCTCGACACGAAAAAACAAGAGATCACGACCGATAAAGGAAACGTCTACCCGTACGACTCTGTGGTCATAGCTACAGGCTCTTCACCGATCATTCCGAAACTTCCCGGTGTCGACCTCCCACAGGTCTATACCGTACGTACGAGTAGGGATGCAAAGGGTATCTGCGAAACCCTGGAAAATCATGCGGGGAGTGCGGTCGTCATCGGTGCTGGTGTGATCGGCCTAGAGATGGCGGGGGCACTTCGAAGTAGAGGGCTTAAGGTGTCAGTGGTAGAAAAGATGTCGAAATTGTCGGAGCATTTCTTTGATAGCGAGTACGCGTCGAAGGTACTCGCACATCTCGAAGATCAGGGTATAACGTTCCACTTCGATACAGAACTCACATCGATCACAACAGGTGGGGCAGGCGGGATGCAAAAGGAAGTGCATGTTACACATGCTGATACTGAAGAGGTGCTCCATGCGGATATGGTGATACTTGCTATCGGGGTACGACCCAATCTCGACATCATCAAAGGCACCAAAATAAAAGCGACCAAGTACGGCATAGTCGTCAATGAGCGAATGGAGACCAACGTAAAGAATGTGTACGCCTGTGGCGATTGCTGTGTGCCACTCTTTGCGCCGACTGGTGAACACATTCCAAGCCAGCTTGCGAGCTCAGCTATTCAAGAGGCGAAGATCGCTGGTTTTCAGATGGCCGGGTACCCGATCAAATACAATGGCTCTACGGGAGCGTTCGCGTTTGAGATACTCGGGAAGCAGTACGCGGCGGTTGGTTTGAATGAAGACGCGGCACGAAAGAAGTTTCGTTGGGTCGTGGTAGGGAGGGCAGTGACCACGAATGTGTACAAGGACCTTAAGGAAGCTAAACCACTTGAGGTGAAACTCATCTACGCGGGCCCAAAGATGCGCTTGGTGGGTTATGAGGGGTATGGACACGGCGTCATCGCGTCCGCTGAGCTTGCGAGCTTTGTTATCGGTATGCGCATGAGTATGCTCTCGGTCATCAAGTTTAACTACATCTCACACCCGAGCATGACGCCGTGGCCGTTCATGAACCCGATCATTATGGCTACGGAAGATGCCATCGGCACACTCCTTGGCAAAATACGGAAATTCTTTCACCTTACGTAGATCTGCGTTACGCTCCAATGTAAAGAACGTTTGACGTATCCAAGCTACAGCGTTAGCATGGGACCATATTCGTAGCCTCAAAAATCATATGAAATCATCCACACTCTGGATCATTGGTATCCTTGTCGTGGCACTCATCGGTTTCTGGTGGTGGCAACATTCTGGTTCGGCCACTACTGGTGTGCCAGAACAGACGACAGAGATGATGAGTGATACTGCTGAAGAGAACGGTGGTACCACAGAGAGCACAACAACCGAAGCTCCCGACTCGATGGGGTCGACCAGCTTGCACGATGAAGGTATGTCGCCTGGTAAGGGAGGAGACTCACTCGACACGAGTGAATCGAGTGAGAGCACTGTTGCGCCAAAGGGTGCGGTCGTGACACTCGACACTACAGGATTTACGCCAAACATTCTCACCATCAGCAAGGGGACGACGGTCACCTTTGAAAATAAGGGTGGCGGGCCTATGTGGGTTGCCACTGCTGTTCACCCGACACATACTGCGTATGACAGTACCAACACCAAACAGCACTGCGACCCTGGGTATAGTGGTCCGGCACCGTTCGATCAGTGTGGCAATGGGGATACGTACAGCTTTACCTTCGATGCGGCAGGTGTATGGAAGTACCATAACCACCTCAAGGCGCCAGAGGTTGGAACGATCATTGTGGAATAACTGCTAGAATAAACCAATTATTTATAGAGTCATAAAAACTACAACTATGAAAAACTTTACCGTGATCTACATGGCACCAGCTGCCACCATCGCTGAATGGATGAAAAAACCGGAGGCAGAGCGGAAAGACGATGAGACAAAGATGAAAGCTGATTGGGATGTATGGATGGCAGCCCACAAAGATTCTATTCTTAATACCATTGCACTTGGAAAGACTAAGCGCGTGAGTGCAGCAGGAGTCGAAGATGCCACGAACGACATGATGCTCTCATCGTACGTACAGGGCGAATCCGCAGAAGCTGTTGCCGATGTCTTTAAGGACCACCCTCACTTCGGTATTCCTGGTGCCACCATTGAGATCATGGAGGCGCGCCCGATGTAGTTGCTGCAAGATATAATCGTTACATTGTGATTCTCTCAGCTAAATCAATCAAAGAAGCTCTCGCACAAGGGGTCATCAAGATCGAACCATATTCGGAAGGCTATCTGAAGGAAGCAAGTTATACTTTCACACTCGAACACGAACTCATGCTGCAGCCAGGAGGTTTTAAGGTCGTCACGATACGAGAGAAGCTTACCTTGGCGCCTACAATGAGTTGCATGCTCTCTGCGACAGCTCTTGTCGCAGAGATGGGGTTAGATGTATTGCAAAGCTCAGTGTTTGTGGAGCCAGGGAGCGATGGTCAACTGAAATTGGAGATCAAGAACAATGGTTCAGAAATGGTCGTTCTTCCTGCTGGCCTACTCATCGTCAAAGGTGTCTTCATGGAGGTTACGTAACTCAGCATGTTCTGCTGCGTTATGTCTAAGAGGCTTGAGAAGAGCTGATGAGAGAACGATCCTTCAGCTCGCAGTACCGCTACTTTTTATATGTAATACGCGTTGTATAGGATATGAAACCAGGTCCACTTTCGCATGCGCTCTTGGCAGAGGGGTACATTGCGGTCATCGCGACGTTCATGTATTACGTCCCTAAGACGTTTCTTGAAGATGTGAATGTGGCATTGGTGCCAATGTTCATGCTCTCGCTCCTCGTATTCTCAGTCTCTCTGATGGGATATCTCTTTTTCTATATACCCGTGACCCTTCTCTTAGAAGGGAAGCGTAAGGAGGCGGTGCATGAATTTATGCGCACCATACTGTACTTTGGGGTGCTTACAGCTACGGTATTTGCGATCTTGGTAGCGCTAAGCCAGATCAAGTGATTTAAGAAGATCCTCTCTCTCTTTACCTTCAAGTTTGCGCCATTTGCCTTCAGCTAGTGAACCGAGTTTCACCGTCATGATCCGCACACGGGTGAGGGTGTCCACCTCTTGGAAGAGTGCAACACACATACGGCGGATCTGGTGTTTCTTTCCTTCAGTTAGGATGACACGGAATGTGTGGTCGTCTTGAATGGTCACCTTGCAGGGCTTGGTACGTTCTCGTTCTATCTGTACGCCAGCCTCCATCTTTTGTTTGAAACTCGAGCGGAGCGGTTCTTTGGTTGTGACCAGGTATTCCTTCTCGTGATCGAAACGTGGGTGAAGGAGGCGTTCGGTAATGCGACCGTCATTAGTGAGGATGATCAGTCCTGACGAATCCTTATCGAGTCGTCCGACGGGGAACACCTCTTTCATGGGAATGAGGTCTTTTATCTCTTTCTCACCATACTCAGGAGAGTGGGTTATCACACCGCGAGGTTTATTGTATGCATAGTACACGTACTCGGGTCGCTTGCCGCGGAAGCGCACTTCAACCTCGTCTCGCTCTGAAACCTTATCCCCGAGTACAGCCGTACGACCGTTTATAAAGACATGTCCGGTCTCTATGAGTTCATCCGCCCCACGCCTTGTTGAGTGCTTCTTCCATGCTAGGTACTTGTTGATACGCATAGGGAAGACCGGCACATCAGGTGTCGGTGGAGGGGAGGACCTCTTCATGGAGCGACGTGTGAGCCCGGCTTTCTTTTTCATGTCCGTGAGTCTAGCATACTACGCTTTAAAAAGCTTGTGTTGTCAAAAAGGCAGTGCGCTGGCGCTCAATGTTATAGTAAGAGCATGAAAGCGCGGTCCTCTAGGGAGGTGAAGCGGTTCGAGGACATTCCGAATATCGGACCCCGTATTGCGCGGGACTTTGAATTGATCGGCATTACCACTCCGCAAGACCTCAAAGGGAGGAATGCGCACAAGCTGTATCAAAAACTCTGCACGGTGACTGGGGTGAGGCACGACCCGTGTGTGCTCGACACCTTCATGGCCGCAGTTGATTTTATGGACGGTGCACCAGCTCGACCGTGGTGGAAGTATACAAAGACGCGAAAGGAAAAGTACCCAACGCTCTGAACTCCGCTATTTCATATATAATTAGTACACATAGTAATGTGCACAGTATGTCGCACCCATTTCAAAAGATATTTCTCCAGGCGCTGAAGAAAAGTACTGATCTCGATAATCAAGTACTCCTCGAGGCCGAGAAGCTCAAGAGACGCGGGTACCGCACCGAGGAGATCTACGATGTGCTCGAAACGCTCACCAAGGGTACGATAGACGACGCGGAGCGCGAGATACTGGACGAAGCGTGTGATGAGTTCAGTCGCTACCTCGATTAGGTTCTCACAGTAGCCAGTCTGTGAGCGGAGTTCCTGTGCTAAAATTTAGCTGTCTATGAATGAGACGTTCTCGTCTTTCCTTTCAAAACTCTTCAACCTGCGCGAGGGTGCTGAGGATAAGGAGGTGATCATTGAGAATATCAAGAACGATGTGGGATTTTCGAGTGCTCGCCTTTGGACACTCATCTGCGCCATTAGTTTGGCGTCCATTGGTCTCAATGTGAACTCGATCCCGATCGTGATCGGTGCCATGCTCATTTCTCCGCTTATGGGTCCGATCGTGGGGGTGGGGCTCTCGCTTGCGATCAGTGACCACCGACTGCTCCACCGGGCAATGCGAAGTGTGCTCGTCCTCACGGTCATCAGTATTGTGGTATCGTCGATCTACTTCTGGATCACTCCGATCACGAATGCGCAGTCAGAGCTTTTGGCACGCACGCAGCCGACCATCTTTGACGTGCTCATTGCATTCTTCGGTGGTCTCGCAGGATTCATCGGCCTCAGTCGCTCGCGGCAGAGCACTGTCGTACCTGGTGTTGCTATCGCAACTGCACTTATGCCGCCACTTTGTACGGTTGGGTATGGTATCGCTACGCTTCAACCCAGATTCATCTTTGGAGCGTTGTACCTTTTTGTTATCAATTCGATCTTTATCTGCCTTGCAACACTCTTTATTTCCAAGTACTTGAAACTCCCGCGTGTCCATTACGAAGACGAGGCACGTCAGAAGCGGGTGCGTAGTTTCATTACCGCACTTATCGTGATCATTGTTCTTCCAGCAATCTATCTCGCGTATACGTTTGTGCAGGAGAATAACTTCAAGCAAAACGTCGACCGATATATCCAGACGGTATTTGAAGACCGAGGGTATGTGATCATACATGAAAAAGTGACCTTCACCCCAAAGGTACATGCGATAGAGCTCGCGTTCCTCTCAGAGCGCTTCAGTGATGAACAGATCACTGAGTTCAAGGACCGCCTTACTGATTTCAAACTTTCGGGCACCGACCTCATCATTAAACAGGACACCTTCTCACTTACCGAGAAGGAATGGCGAGACATACTCGCGAGTGTGCAGAGTGATGATGAACAAGTGAAGACGCTTGAGGCGCGCCTGGCACGCGAAGAAGCGGATTTCACGAGTGCACCACGCCTCCTTGAAGAGGCCAAGGTGATCGATAATCGTATCGTGAATCTTGCAGTAGGTCCGATCGCGTATGCGACCGGCGAACATGAGACAGCGAGCGTTGTGCCACAGGTCGTTATCCTCTACATGCAGAAAGACGCGCCACCGGTCACGGACTTTGACCGGGATCAGCTCACGAGCTGGCTCGCTGCGCGACTCGAAAACCCCATGATCGAACTTGTCGTATTTGAACCTAAGCGCACCGTTATACCACTCCCTGAGGTACAGGGAGTTGCAACCGGTACGCTCGACACACCTTCAGAAGAATAGTCTGAGCCGAATTTGTTCCGAAACGGATAGCGGTGCTATTACGTATTAAAGAGTGAAGCAATTAACAAACAACTACTATGAACAAGACCTACCTGAGTGTCCTCCTGCTCGTCTTCATTCTTGGGGGTGTGGTGTGGTATGGCGCTCGTCTCGAGCGGTCTTCAGATGTGAATGCGACCATAGAAGATCAGGAGGTGAATCCTGCGGTAGTGCAAGATGAGCTCGACGCATATGTGGTGCTCGATGATGACCTTGCCCCCGGACAAACTGTTGTCGCACAAGCACGTACTGAAGAAGTGATCGTAGGTAACCTCTCTTCTTTGGAGCGCGATAGCCTTGTCTTTATGCGTGAAGAAGAAAAGTTGGCGCGTGATGTCTACCTCGCACTTGCAGAAATGCATGGAGTGGCTATCTTCACGAATATTGCTGCGAGCGAACAGACACATACCGACGCAGTGCGCGAACTCCTTATGCGTTATGGTGTTGCTGACCCGGTGACCACCGATGCGCGCGGTGTATTTACAAACCCTACCTTTACAAAGCTCTATACTGAACTTGTTGCGCGCGGATCCACATCTCTAGGTGAAGCGTACCAGGTCGGTGCGTACATTGAAGATCTGGATATCAATGACCTCGCACAACAGATCGCGCTCACAGATCGTGACGACATCATGCAGGTGTATGAACACCTTATGCGCGGATCGCGGAACCATATGCGTGCCTTCAACCGCCAGGTTGTTCGCTCTACGGGGAGTGCCTACGTGCCAGCATTTATCAGTCCAGACGAGTTCACCTCGATCATCACGAGTGGTGTCGAGCGTGGGAGCGGCTTCTAATCCATCTCACTATGTCTTTTACGGAACACATTGAGTCAATCACTGCTCACAATACGAACTTTCGAACGGTCGTGCACACAGGACAGAAAAGTCAGCTGGTCGTCATGTCGATACCCCCGCAAGGTGAGATCGGCGAGGAAACACATGAACACGTAGAGCAAACACTGTACATACAGAGTGGGCGCGCCACCGTGACACTCGATGGAGTGGTGACCGAACTTCACGATGGCGGAATTGTGGTGGTGACTCCAGGGACTCGGCATAATATCCAAAACAGTGGAGAGACCGACCTCAAGATCTGGACCGTCTATGCACCACCTAACCATATCGATGCACGAGTGCATGTGACGAAAGAGGATGCCGATGCCGATCTGGATGATGAGGCCTTCGGACATCAGTACACAGCGTAATTACCTGTTAAAACAGTCCTGGATGAGGGGCTGTTTTATTAACAGGGGTATGAGACGCGCTCATGTATACTGTAGGTATATGACACACGCACTTCGCACCGCGATGCTTTCTCGCGTCGCCATCTTCGCATTACTAGTTACTGGAGCGCTTCTTATTATCATGCCGTCACGCGCGCACGCTGCGACCTGTGACTTCACTCGAGATCTCGAGTTCGGTATGGAAGGGGAGGATATTCGCTGCCTGCAACAATATCTCAATGGCAACGGGTTCACCATTGCAACGGAAGGGGTAGGGTCGCCTGGTCATGAGACGGTTGAGTACAAGACCCTCACCGAGGCCGCAGTTAAGAAGTGGCAAGAAGCAAACGGTGTGTACCCCGCGTCGGGTTATTTTGGTCCCAAGTCACGCCAGAAGTTTGCCGAACTCACCACAGCACCAGCACCATCGACCGGCCAGGTACTTGGCGCAAGTACTGCTAACGCAGACGCACTCACTGCTGAGGCAGATGCGCTTCAAAAGCAACTCCGAGAGCTCTTACAGGGTCAGCTCCCAAGTTCAGGATCCAAATCTGAAGAGACTTCGACGTCACAGAGTAGGGAAGACAGCGACATGAAAGATGCACGCGACGCGATTCGTGAAGCACTCGATAAGATCGATGACGCTGATAATGCCATTGATGACAATGAAGATGCGCCAGATATTGAGTCAGCAAAAGACAACTTAGATGACGCTGAGAAAGACCTCTTTGATGCCATGCGCTCATTCTTCGAGGAGGATTATGAGAGTGCTCTCGATGACGCAGAGCATGCGATCCGTAATGCTGAGGACGCTATTGATGATGCTGGAGGTACTGCAGATGAGCGTGACGCAGAAGATCGACTTGATGAGGTGGATAAAATTATTGATGACGCTGAAGACGAGATCGATGCTGCTGATGATGACGGCGAAGATGTCGGACGCGCGAATGACCTACTCGATGAAGCAAAGGATCTTCTCAACGACGCTGAGGATGCCTTTGATGACGAGGATTACCGCGAAGCAATGGACCTTGCCGATGAGGCTGAGAATGCAGCTGAGGATGCTGTCGATGCGATCGGAAAGAGTGATGATGTTGAGGATCTCCTTGATGAAGCACGAAGCAGTTTGAAGAGTGCACGGCGTGCCGTTGATCGCGCTGATGAGAAGGACGTCAATATCGGTGATGCTTACGACCTCCTCGATGAGGCTGAGAGCGACCTCGACGACGCAGAGAATGCACTCGACGATGATGATGAGCGCGAAGCAAAGAAACTTATCAGAGACGCGGAGGATCTTATTGAGCAAGCGCTCGACGAGTTCTAGACCGTACCTCCTGGTTGGACTGAGAGTGTAGGGTGTGTACACAGCACCGAGAATACTCAATGAGTATTCTCGGTGCTGTTTGTTTTTGATGTACGTCGATGAGTAGTGGTGCCGAGGTGTGCTAGCAAAAACGGCTTGCCTCGGGCATAATATGCGTATGACCGAGGTGTGTATATGCAGAGGTAACCACTAGCATCTTTTTGCATGTCCCGGCCACTCCCCATACTCTTCGGAACTCTCCTCCTTGATACCATTACGATCGGTATTTTGATACCGGTCATTCCGCTCATCTTCACTAACGAATCATCGAGTTCATTTATGCTCGCAGGGTACAGCGTGAGCGAGCAGTATTTTGTGGTAGGTCTCGTCGGCGCAGCGTTTGGACTTATGCAGTTCATTGGCGCTCCGATCCTTGGAGAACTCTCTGATATTTACGGCAGACGAAAGTTACTCATGATCTGTGTTGCGCTCCTCGCAGGAGCGAATTTTTTGTTTGCAGTCGGCATCCATGCTGCTTCGGTCGCGGTACTCTTTGTCAGTCGGCTCATTGCAGGGCTTGCAGGTGCCAACTTCAGTATTGCTCAGGCCATGATCGCTGACGTAACCACGCCAGAGAATCGCGCGCGAAGTTTCGGTCTTATTGGCGCAGCGTTTGGACTCGGCTTCATTATTGGTCCACTTATTGGAGGATGGTGCGCGAATGTGTTTGATAACGCTGCAGCGCCATTTTGGCTTGCGGGAGGACTTGGTCTCATGAATGTACTCTTTGTGACGCTAGCGCTCCCTGAGACCAGACGAGCGGATAGGGAGGAGCGCGAGCGCTTTACTATTGGGAAGGGTATTCGAAATATTCGCCATGCACTTCGTGATGCGGAAGCTGCACCAGTCTACTGGATCAGCTTCCTCTATATGTGTGGGTTTGCGTTCTTCACCACGTTCGTGAGTGTACTCCTCTCGCAACGCTACGGATTTTCAGAGGCGAATACCGGCACGTTCTTTGCGGTGGTAGGTGTTTGTATCGTGCTCACACAGGTCGTGGTACTTCCGATTGTCACCAAGCGAGTTACAGAACGCACGACGCTCCTCGTTGGATTTCCGTTAGTAGCACTCACCATTTTGGGGTACGTGCACGCTCCCTCATACCTCTACCTCTACGCGCTTATTCCTACCATGGCCATTCCGCAGGGTATCGCGTTCTCAAATATTGGCGCCCTTATCTCAAAGAGTGTTGAGCCGGAAGAGCAGGGAGCAGCGCTTGGGATCAACGGTTCCTTAATGGCGTTCTCGAACGGTATCGTGCCCTTGATCGCTGGACTCGGTACTGGGGTGACGGGACTCAGCGCCCCATTCTACGCCGGTGCAATTCTCGTCATGTTCGCGTGGCTCATTGTCTTTAGGGTAGGGACTTCTAGAACCTATCTCAACATAAATGGCTTAAAACCTGGCGCATAGTTCGTGCGAAAAACAAGCTGGAGCCCAAGGTAAACTGACGTTCACCTTGGGCGAAGCGCAGTTTTGCAGCCGAACTATGCGCCAGGGTTTTGCCAAGCGTATACCATTTAACCGTCGGTTGAATGGTGATAAGTATTAATAGTTGTTTATAGCGTTTTATTTTGAGATAGGTTCTAAGTACCGCGCTGTGCCCAAAAGCACGGTCATCCCAGGAAGCGCCTGAATCGGCGGAACGGCACTATAGGACTTGCTTTTTAATATATTTAGTGGTATAATATAGCCAGAAAAATGAAGGAGATCAAAGGATGAATATCATCCGGTTTTTTATTCTTTCCGTAGCACTTCTGCTCTTTTCTGCCACGGCTCGCGCCGAGTCGTGGACCGAAACGCGGTGTATTCATCGCGCCGAGGTGGGCACCATCTATGTCGTGATCAACGAGCGGAAGTTGTACCATGTCACCGATAGTCTTGGTGGGTGTCGGGTACTCATGGACGTGTATAACGTCGCTGTTGGTCGCGAGGGCATGGCCGAGGGAAGCCTTGGTGCTCGCACGATCACGAATATGGTGGAATGGCCGGACTGGCATCCACCAAAGGAAATGATTGAACGAGAAGCATTAAAGGGCCACTTTCTTCCCGCTGTCATGAAAGGGGGTGAAGAAAACCCGCTCGGCTCGCGAGCAATCTATCTCGGGAACAGTTTGTACCGTATCCACGGCACAAACGCGCCAAAGTCAATCGGTACGGCTGCGTCTTCGGGTTGCATCCGCATGCTGAACGAGGATGTCGAGGTGCTCTACGACGAAGTGGCGCTCGGCGACACGGTCGTCGTCATCCGCTCATGGGATGGTGGTGGTCGGACCGCAACCATTCAGTCGATATACTAACGAAGGCCCACATCGCACGTGCGATGT
>JAYQPD010000009.1:0-17105 GCA_038145135.1 bacterium
CCCCAAGCACATATAAAAATCCCCTTTCGGGGTTTCTATGGGGTCAAGTTGCTAAGCATAATACTCGCCAACGGCTCATAATTCTGCTAAGCACTTCCTCCCCGGACTCGCGGTCACAGTTTCTTTGAACGAAACTGTGACAACGCTCCGTCTCACACAATCGCAAAACAACCTAGCGCAGGCTAGGTTGTTTTGTCTCTGTGTGCTTGGGGCCGGGCTCGAACCGGCGACCCCCTCCTCTTCAGGGAGATGCTCTACCAACTGAGCTACCCAAGCAAGTGAGGGATGAAGTAGATGCTAGCATATATTTCATCCGAACGCCGCTTGAGTATGCTATGCATACCCAAGCATAAAATGTTATGTACGAGCTTACGTATACTTTTGTATACCAAGCAAGTGAGTCATCGAAAAGATGCTAGTGCTTCATTACTTCCGTCACAGAATCTGAGCCAAAGAAGTGAGAGGCGTTCTTGAGCAATTCACCAAATTGACCAGCGTTGACGCCAAATGCCTGGAGATACGGATCGAGGATGAAATAGTACGCAATGAACGGAATACCAACAATGATACCGAACCAGAGTCCCTTCATCCAGAAAGAGTACACATGCATTCGATGCATCTTTTCAAGAAGCACATGGTTCTCTTTTGCTACCTTAATGTTCTCCTCAAGGAGCCGCTTGATCTCTTCATGTTCTCCTGGCATCACCGAATAGTATAGCTAAAAACAAGGCAAAAAGGAAGACCGCCCCAAGTACTGAGGCGGGTGCAGTAGAGTATTACGCATCTACAGTTTGGTTGCTTACCGGAAGCCTTACAAACTGTATTTGGTCTCCGTATGTTCTTCGGTAGACGTCTTGTGCCATCTGGTATTCGGATGGATATCCTGCCGAATCACGAACAAAGCGGCCGTCGGGAAGCACAACCTTGAATTGAATTGGGTCGTCAGTTCGTGGCTGGTGTACACCGATCTTTTTCATGGTTTTTGCTCCGCATCTTGTTGAACCTCTAACGGTGTTTATACCATTTTTTTAACTAACTGCAACATAAGAGAGGGTGCTCTCGGCAGGAATCTTCCATTACATGGACGGTACACCGCTCATATGAGCGCTTCGCTTGCTCATATATTCTCGGGTCTTCGATTCCTGACACAGAGTCTCCCAGACTCTGTTCCGATAGCACATATGAAAAACCGCCCAAGGGCGGCTTTTCATATGTGCTCTCGGCAGGAATCGAACCTACAACCACTCCTTAGGACGGAGTTGTTATATCCATTTAACTACGAGAGCGGAACGCGTATACGATACCACAAAAGCCGCAGAGATGCGGCTTTTGTGGTCATTGTCGGCAATATTACGCTACGCCGAGGAGCTTCTTAAGCATACCCTGGTCGAAACCTACGATCACGTCGTCGTCGACACGAATTACCGGCACACCGAGCTGTCCGGTCATCTCTACCATTTCCTGACGCTTTGCGGCGTCAGCAGCAACATTGTAGTCAGTGAACGTAATGTTGTTCTCCGTAAAAAAATCCTTTGCTGCGTGGCAAAAGTGACATGATGGTGTGCTGTAGATAGTGACAGTTTTCTCCATGTGAGTTATTAGGATTGAGTGATAGGTGCACAGTATACCATGTGTGATTGAGAACGCACAAAACAATCGGAAGCTGGTGCGGAATGCGGGAATCGAAACGTACCGTTTCAGTACCCGTTGTGGGTACTTTTGTTGCTACCGCACAAAAGATACCTCGCAACAGCTTCATCATCGCCAAGTAGTGTCCCACACTATTTGGCGATGATGAACCCGCGTCTAGTGCTTGGGAAATACAAAAGTCTGGGAGACTTTTGTATCGGTCAAACTAAAGGTGCGGGATACGAGAATCGAACTCGTGCCTCAACCTTGGGAAGGTCGCGTCCTGCCACTAAACCAATCCCGCACCTTTATTTCGACCGCTTCTGCCACTGAACTAATTCCGCGATATTCGCGCTAGTTTACCAGAATTTAAGCCGCTCGAGTAGGGTGGGCTCTGGCGGAAGCGGGTATATTTTAGGCTCACTTGAGGCGTTACGGTCGTCATGCTCATCCACAATAACAACCACCTGCTCCCCTTCTTTCGCGACATCAAACTGCTCCCTGATCTCCTCCTCCATACCACGTTCACTCTCCATACGCTCTACTTTCGATTCGAGGGCTGCCGCACGCTCCTTGAGCCGATTGAGTTCAGTGAAGCTTTCTGCACGCTTTTCGCGCGTCTCTTGTTCGGCAGTAAACCGTCCGTAGGCACTCCAAAACAGCAATCCCGCTGCCACAAGAAGAATACCCGCAGTCACTCGGGTAAAGAGGAGGTTCCGCAGCTTTCGCTTTTCGTAGAAATCGAACATGGTATACTCGTACAGTATAGCAAATGTCTATGTCATTCCTTTTTCACAAAAAGACCCAAGCGGCCCTTAAGTGGGTTTGGATCGTCATTGCCACGATCATTATCGCCAGCATGGTTATCGTCTACGTAGGTAGCGGTTTCTAAAGTAGCCATCGAGACAAAAACTGCCCCGCAGTACCTGAGGGGCAGTTTTGTTAAGAGCATATCTTCAAAACCTTCAACCTCAAGAAGTTAAAGCGAAGTATGCAAGACGTATATGAACATACGGTGAGCTTACTGAGATGAAGACGCCGCAGAAATTGGGGTTTTGGAATATGCTCTATTCCTTTACCATCTTCATGAAAACCTCCTGGGGAATATTCACCTTCCCCATTTCCTTCATCTTCTTCTTTCCTTTCTTCTGCTTCTCACGCAGTTTCATCTTTCGAGTGATATCTCCACCGTAGAGATATCCGGTCACATCCTTCTTGAGCGCGGAGAGTGTGCGAGAGGAGATGATACGACCAAGTGCCTTTCCCTGGATCTTGGTCACAAACATCTGGCGTGGAAGGATCGTGTAGAGCTTCTCAACAACGGCCTGGGCGTCTTGTTCCACCCTTCTCCTCCCCACGATACGGGAAAATGCAGGCACGATCTCGTCTGCGACCAACACATCGAGGCGGGCCACATCAGCAGGTCTAAGATCGCCAAGTTCGTACGAGAGCGAGGCGTACCCTGAGGTGGCATTCTTAAGACGATCGAAGAAGTTCCTCATCAGCTCTCGAAGCGGCATTTCTACGCCAATAAGATTTCTCCCATCCTTAAAGACCTCAGTCTCCTCAATGTTTGCCTCATGTTCGTAGAGAAGCGTCATCACAGAGCCAATATAATCAGGCGGCACAATGATGCGGGCAGTGATCCACGGCTCGCGAACGGACACCTGCTCACCATACTCAGGGAAACGGGATGGTGCGTAGATGAACTCCACGCGTCCATCAGTGTAGGTGATCTCATAGGCGATAGAAGGCGCCGTAATGACGAGTTCGAGGTTGAACTCACGCTTCAGGCGCTCGGTGATGATCTCGAGGTGAAGCATGCCCAAAAACCCACAGCGAAAGCCACGACCCAGGATACCGGACGATTCTTCTTCGTATGAAAGTGCTGAATCAGAAAGGCGAAGGCGATCGAGCGCTTGTCTGAGTATCGTGAAATCATCCTGGCTCTCAGGAAACACCGAAGCCCATACGACCGGTTTCGGGAGCATATAGCCAGGTAGCGCCCCAACCGTGGTGCGCTCATGAAGGAGCGTATCACCCACAGACGCAATGCCTGGTTCTTTGATGCCTGTTACGATATAGCCGATCTCACCGGCAGAAAGTGATGAGACTGGGGTCTCCTCAGGGCGGAGGACGCCTACCTCAAGAGCTTCAAACGACTTCCCTGAGGCAGCAAACTTCAGTCGCTCCCCTTTCTTTATCACACCATCTGCGGTACGAATGAACACGATGACACCGCGGTGGTTTGAATACTCAAAATCAAAGATGAGACCGCGAAACGGTGATGCATGATCGATGTGCGGTTCTGGGATCGTTACACAGATTCGTTCTAGGAGCTCTGGAACGCCCTCACCCGTCTTCCCTGAGACGCGCATTACAGTACTCGGGTCACAATTCAGGATCGACGCGATCTCCTCAGATACCTCTTCCGGCCGTGCGTGACCGGCATCCACTTTAGTTACCACCGGAATGATCACAAGACCATTATCCTGTGCCATCTGGAGGGTTGTGAGGGTCTGTGCCTGTACGCCTTGTGTCGAATCGACCAGGAGCAGAACGCCCTCTACTGCCTTAAGTGCGCGAGACACTTCATATGAAAAATCGATATGCCCAGGAGTATCGATAAGGTTGAGTTCGTACGCCTCACCTTTAAAGGTATAGCTCATTCGGACCGGCTGCATCTTGATCGTGATACCGCGCTCACGTTCAAGTTCCATCGAGTCGAGCACTTGCTCGCGCATGCGACGAGCCTCCACAGTGTGGGTGGCCTCAAGCATACGGTCAGCCAAGGTCGACTTCCCGTGATCGATGTGGGCGATAATACTAAAATTGCGAATATGGTTCATGATGCGGTTTCGTCACGATACCAGAAATAGTCCTAAGCCGCTACGTCGTCTGACTGTTGTGGCGGAATGACCGTAGTGCGGACCAACATACGGCGGTGGAGTGCCTTCCCTGCTTCACGAAGCTCAGGGCTTCCGAGAAAGTAGAGTGCCAGAATGACCGTTGCCATTCCGGCAATACCGCTTACTGCTCCCTGGAGCATGATCCCGATCACCGTATCGGTCTGAACGCCGAACACCACTGTATTCAGCACTGCATAAGCCATGACGCCTCCCATAACTGCCGCGATCAAACCACGAGAGAGTACGCCGCCAAACTCCCCAAACGGAAGCGAGAATCTGCGCATAAAGAGTCCGAGGAGCACACTGGTGTGTATCAGAATAGCAGCCGAGTAACCAAGTGGTAGCATGAGAACTTCGGTCCCCCCTACTCCAGAAACACGGAAGATACGTTCAAACAGTTCACGGAACTCATCTCCGGTGATAAATAAAGCGTACAGTACGAGTGAGAGAGTGAGTGCGAGAAATGACGAGCCGACGGTAACATAGAGCGGTGTGCGCGTATCACCTCCTGCGTAGAATGCTCGGACAACCAGCAGATTGACCGCCTGTGCTGCCAAAGACAACATAAAGAGTGCGAGCGCAGCGGCTGTGAGACGGGTGTCGTCCCAGTTGAATGCACCAGACCCGAGTATAACGCGTACGATCTGTGCACGAATGACCACAATGAGCGCGATGGCCGGAACAGACCAGAAGAAGATATGTCGGAGCGCAGTGGCCACATGAGAAATAAAGAGCGTCCTATCACCATTCGTGAACATCTTAGAGAGTGCCGGAAACGCTGCAACTGAGTAGCTCACCCCAATGATCGCAAGTGGTACCGACTGTAAATTGAACGCGAATTGAAATACTGAAACAGAACCATGTGGCATTGCACTTGCTATACCCACAAGTGCCAAGAGGACGATCTGGTGAAGTGAGAGTGTGAGTGCACGAGGTACCGAGGTGCGTAGGATCGACATGAGGAGTGTTGTATCCCACGTGAACGTGACACGTGGCAAACCGGTCGAGCCCATTATGAGCGGTACTTGGACCCCGAGGTGAAGAAGCGCACCGACGACCACTCCACATGCCAGACCAGGCAGGCCATAGACTGGGTAAAGTAGCACAATACCGATGATGATACCGATGTTGTAAAGGAGTGGTGAAAGCGCGTAGAGTACAAATCGGTTTTGAACCTGCGTTACCACCCCGAAGAGATTAGAGATAGAGAGTAAGAGAGGCTGCAACAGCAAGATACTGAGCAACACACTCAGCATTTCGTACTCAGCGTTACCGTATCCGGGAAAGAAGAGATGTACGAGCTCTTCCGAGAATATGGCCGCTATGAGTGCCATGATGCCGTACCCGACCAAGAAGACGGAAAATACCTGGGAGAGGAGTCCTCTAACTGCCTCATCACCGCCGCGCTCTTGTTCTTTCGCAACGAATGGGATCAGGACGTACACAGAAAGAACAGAGGCAAATACCACGAAGAGCAGGTCGGGGATACGGAACGCCGTGTAATAGAGGTCGAGTTCAATACCTGCACCAAACTGATGTGCTAGAAGTCGGTCTCGAATCAATGCAAGGATCTGTGATCCGAAGGTAAAGACGGCGAGAATATACGCGGCCTCATGGAGGCCGCGTATTTCCTTATAGACAACTCCGAGGACCTTCCCGACCATACCTGGTTACTCAGTTGTAGGGTCGGTCGCAGTATCTTCTTCAGTTTGTGTCTCTGGTATTGGGTTCACTGGTGTGAGAAGTGGTGAATCTGGTTTCTCTTCAACGCTCTGAGGGGCTTCTGAGGTCGTGGTCACCGCGCTCTGTTGTGCCGGTGGCTGCGTTTCAGAGATCTTTTCTCCCCGAGCGAGCTTCGAGAGGAGATCCTTCACTTCAGCATTATCTGGGTTCGTCTCCAATACCTTATTGAGCTGCTCTTTTGCCTTATCCTTCTCGCCCTTTGCATCGTACGCAAACGCGAGGTAGTAACGAGCATTAGCGTACTGAGGATCAAGTGTAACCGCTGCTTCGAGTGCTCCGATACCTGTGTCTATATCATTCTTAGCGAGCTCAAGCACACCGAGCTGGAAGTAACGTGCTGGATTGCGAGAATCGATCTGGATGGTACGCACGGTAGAGTCGATAGCAGCGTCGATATTTCCTGCCGCGATCTCAAGTTGTGAAAGCATGAGCGCAGCATCGAGATAGTCGGGCTTCTGCTTCAACGCCTCATTCATTAGGTCACGCGCTCCATCCACGTTACCCTGTCCATACTCAAGTCGTGCGAGCATGAGCGTGCGAATAGGATTCTGTGGGTCGAGTTCTTTCGCCTTGTCGAGCGCCTCTTTCGCACGGTCATACGCTCCGTCGATCTTAAGCGGCACAACTGCGCTAAAGAGTGCGCCTAGAAGACCCCAGTTGTTTGCATCGGTCCCATCAAGCGCGGTTGAGCGACTCGCTACAGCGATCCCATTTTGGAGCGCGGTACGGAAACGTACTTCGAGATTTGGGGTATCAGCGGGAGAATTGAGAACCTGGATCAGGTCACTATACTCGAGCTCAGCAATTCGACGCAGGTATCGATCGTCATTCATGAGTGTCGCAGCATCGATCGAGAGAGCTTTACTACCCTCCACATCACCTGTCCCGAGCGTTCGCTCACCCTTTGCAAAGAGAAATGCAGACGCGTAATGCCTACCAATAGTGTAGAGGCCTGAAAGTGACACGAGCATGACGAGCATCACCACCGAAACCAGTATGAAGCCAGAGCGGCGGTTACCAGCGAGAGACACAACTCGTTCATGATGAGGCTCGAGTGCATTGCGGGCTGAGAGCAGGAGACCTGTGCAGAGCGCCGCTAGTAGTACCAACATTGGGCCCGGTACATAAATGACCGACATAAGCCAGAGAAACAGACCGGAGACGAATGAAGATGTCGCAATGAAGTACCACATACGGTCAGGTTCAGGTGCTCCGAGGAGTGTTTTGATACCAAGCTGAATGAACAAACCGAGAAAACCGATCCAGATCAAACCACCAACAATACCCATCGTTACGAAGAATGTCGGGATGTAACCAACACCTGCATAAAAATCAGTGTTCCAGAAGATAGTAGAGTTGAGTGATGGATCGCGGTAAAGCCTCCACGCGTCGACGAACTTATTCGGTCCAATACCGAATATTGCATCATGACCATAGACCTGTCCTATGACGCCAGTGGTAGCTTGGATTGAAGGACGTACCTCAACGTAGGAGATTCCCGTCATAGCTGAAATGCGCGCACCAATGACCGACCCCCCTGCGATAAAGATGAATGCAGTCGCGAACACTACACCGGACATGGCGATCGCATGCATGGAAACATTTCGATCAGGTAGCGAACCCTTGAGCCACTCTGGAGTCATGCGGTCACGCGCAAGTGAGTAGATGAGTACGATGAGTGACACGATGCCGAGCACGTACCAGACTGGAGAGAAATTCACGATCGCAAGCATCATAAGCGCAAAGACCGTCACCACGCCAAACAGTATCTTGCCCTGCTTGACCAGCGGGAGCTGCTCGAGTGCTACGATCGAAAGCAGAATGGTGAGGCCGAAGAATATCGCGAGATCGTTCCAACTCCCTACCGGAGTCAGCACCTGGTTACCTCCAAATACACCGAACGAGAGCGCATTGGCGCCGAAGAAGATTCGGATGATGTGGAAAAGAGCAAGGAGCAATGTACTGAGGGAAAGCAGTACATAGAGCCGGTAGATCATGCGTCGGTTGGTGAGCACATTCATGGACACCGTTACAATGAGCGCGAGCGCAATGAGGAATGCAACGGTCTGGTTTTCAAGAAAGTTTCCGAAGAATGCATCACGCACATCACCAGAGAGTAGTGCGGAAGCCGCTCCTGCTATCACCAAGAGCCAGAGTGCAATGACTGGCGGTGGCATCGAGATGGAGAACTTACCAGTTCTGAGCACTGCGAAGCTATAGAGCGTCAGTGCGGTGAACGTCGCCACAATGACAGCGAAGGTCTTTGTGTATGCCAAAGAGAACTCCACCATCGGGAGAAAAAGTATCGGGAGAAGACCGAATACCGCCACCAAGATGTACTGCGCAACAGTATGTAATTTCTTCGCAACCTTATCTTCCACCGGCTGCGGAGTTGAAAATGTTCCCTCTATCATGAGCGTTCCCTATATGTTATGTGTATGAGTAAAGAATACCATACTAAAACGACAAAAACCCCTGGAAAGGGGTTTGACTGTCGACATCTGTAAGCCGAATTCTGTATCAGCGCTTTTTCTGGCTCTAAAAGAGCAAAAAGGGCGCTAACGATAGCTATTTATCTCCGATATACGTTACCGTATACCTCTAGCGGCACTCCAGGTAACCCTGGCACGGCCTTGCACACAGGTAAGAGTTTAGCCGTTTCACCCTATGTATCGCTACATAGACTCATCCAATTCCGCGCCCTTTGGTCGTATTACACAACCAGAGAGCGCAGAATTGGATGTTGAAACCCTTTCGGATCACAACGTCTCTGCTCGCATCTCGCACCTTTCGGTGGACGGGCGTTACCCGCTACCCTGCTCCCCAGATCACTCCAGGGGTGTGTTCGGACTTTCCTCATGCACTATCAAACGATACTGCACGCAGCTATCCGATGTACGCATATAATACAACAAAATCACTCTTTCTTCAAGTCTTCAGGGACGAGATGCTCTGCCAGCCTTACTTCGTCACCGATCTCGATCTTATACGTTGCCACAAACTGAGCATTCACCTCAAGCGCCATGCGCGCGGGGCGACTTGGTTCGTATACCTCTGGGAAATCCTCTGGTTTCAACACTTCAGAAGTATCAACAACATGGAGGGTATCATCGATCCAGATCACATCAATAGGAAACTGCATATCTTTCATCCAAATACCGTAGTAGTCGCTCGTATCAAACACCATGAGGAGACCAGCACGTGAAGGAATCGAAGCGAGACCAGAAAGTCCTCTTTCACGCGTTTTTTCTGTGTCAGCAACCACAACATCAATACCGACATCACGAATGACCACACCAGGGATCTGATTCTTAAGATACTCTTCGGTCATAGGGATCACGTAGTTGTATGAAAAGAAACTGACCGCAACAAGGAGTACGGTGACCACAAATACTGGAAGAAAGAACTCTTTCATAGATCACATAGGTTCCGTACTAGGCCCACGGCCACTTAGTTATGATAAGCATACCGATCACCAGTACGAGCGTGCTGTAACTTGCATTGATAAGGTAATACGTTGGTGACTTTTTCTCCCACACTACCGGCCCGATGCCAACAGCTGCAACCAGTACGACCGCCCACGCAGTCACTGTTCGTTCCGTCACAACCGCCGACTGTGTCGCAAGTTCGAGCATATTAGAGAGAATGAACAACATCACAAAGAGCTGCAAAAGCTGTGTGACAATGGCTTTTGTGACCTGCTCCATGGTCTCGGGTACAGCAGATACTCCTGACTCTCGACGCCACGCAACACCGAACAATTTGTCTGAATACCACACTGCTCCAAGCACACCGGATGCTATGGTTGCCACCACTACCGGAATGAGAGAACTCATCGAGATCATACGTTTACTATACCATTTACCCAAAGATCACAGTGTAGATAGTATGGGTAACTGATGCGATGAGTGCACCAAGCGCAGCACCCCAACAGATATCGACGATCGTGACAATGAGCGGCCAGTCACGAAGTGTGGCCCAGTTGGTAAGGTCGTATGTCGCATAGGTAAAGAATCCATACAGTGCGCCAAGCATGAGTGCGGTCGCGTACGATCCACTCTCGAGCGATGGAAGCAGTGCGAAATACACGAGACCCGCTACAAAAATAGCGTAGAAAACGAGTGCACCGACCCAATTCACCGGGCCAAGCATACTACCGAGGTGCGCATGATAGAACCCTTTGGCTATGGCACCGAGCCACAATATGTCAGCTAACACGAAGAGTGGTAGCGCTATTGAGTAGAGTGAGAAAAATGTTGCTATTTGCATAGGGTAGAGAGTTAGGTGACACTGATCACCTTTAGCATACACCACATTAGCTGATAGCCCGCCGTTTTCGTCTTAAATAGAGCAATCCACCTAATACTACTATGAGACCGAACGGCACATAGACAAACGGCGACTCGATGACCAGAATGCGAGGCTTACCGAAGAACGTCTTTATCTTCATGATATCCCCAAGGGTCGAAAAGTATGATGAGATATTCCACACCTCGCGCTTCCCCACTACCAGCACGTACTTCCCTTTATTTTCGGGCGTACTCACTTCTATCGCGTAGTTACCCGGCTCGAGCGTGGTGGTAAACGACGGACCTCGACGATAGGTATCTCCTCCAAACCACTCATAGAAAGATTCCCATGAAGCCTCCTTCCATGAGAGACGGGTGATCTCCTCAACGCCACGGCGATTGCGTTTGAAGACAATGCCTGCAAGTTCTTTTGCGGCGTCCGATGTATCAGGCTCTAGGATCTCAACAAACAATTCGAATTGCTGCTCTGAGTGGATCTCGAAGAGGTGTGGGTTGTCATCTAGGTTGCCGTAAAATGCCTGTGAACGTTCTGGATCTTCGATAACGGTCACATCGTGCTGTCCCACCGATACAAAACGCGCCTCGTGCGCAGATACAAAGACAGGAACAGCTACCGCGAACACAACACCGATACCAAGTAGTGCGCGAAGCATACCTTACACATCCTGAAGAGGTAACCCGTTAATAAAGTCTTCTTTTCCGAGAGGGGCACCAAGTGAGCGGATAATGTCGTATGCTGTCGTCACATGAAAGTAGAAATTTGGAAGTGCGTACTCACGGAAGTATGCGTCCCCCTGCATGAATTTTTTTGGGAAATACGCCAACTGTACACGCACCGCTTCTGCATGGGCAACCTGTTCCACCTTGAATGTCTTGAGAAATGCAATGACCTTATCAATGCGTGCGTTCAATTCTTCAAGACTCTCTTCCGTGTCAGGAAATGAGGGTACGTCCACCTGTGCCAGACGAGCGGCCGCAGCTTTCGCATTGTCACACGCTATCTGAACTTGTCTCTTGAACGGAAACATATCTGGTGCGAGCGCGGTATTGAGTATCGCCTGTTCCCCACCCGGAACAGTGGTTGAAAGTGCAGTGGCTTTTGCGATCACTGTCTTGAGACCACCAAGCGTTTTGATAAAGACGGGGACCGAGAACGTATAGTAGGGATACTGCATGGATATATTTTGATGATTACGTGGCATCTAGTATAGCATCCAGAAAATGGTAAAGGCCGAGAAAATTCTCGGCCTTTGGTTCAATGATGGAGTGCGTCTGCATGTTCCTTCGTGACAAGGAGAACGGATTCAGCGGTCTGAAATCCTGTCGTGGTCATCGAGTGGAATGCTGTGAATGCGCTCGACATCAAAAATGTCTTAAGGGCTATCAGTATGATAATAAGCCCTATCGCTCGGTTGATCTTCATGATCAAATTTTTGCGTGCACGGACCAGTAGGTAGACAAACCTCTGGTGCAACTAATGGTTGCGGTGACGCCGAGCGGAACATGGAAATGATCATGTCCTACTGTTGCTAGTATATCATGTTTTAGTGTTATGTCAATGGTCGCAAAAGCCCCTTATAAGGGGCTTTTTGATCATATTCAATGAGAAAAACATTTTGCAATTCGAGCTCACGTCAAGAGTATTTCTTTAAAATCTTCTATTTCAAGGAGTCAAATTGAAGTATGCGAGACGTATATGAACATACGGTGAGCATGCTGAAATGCAGACGACGCAGAAATTGGGGATTTTGGAAAATACTCTACGCGAAGGGCCACAAAGGCCACTTCAGTACCATAAGAAGTGCACCTGCGGTGATAAATACTGCACCGAGCGCCTTTTGCCAAGTAAACGATTCGCCGAGGAAAAGAATGGCGAACACGACCACAAACACCACTGAGAGCCGGTCGAGCGCAGACACTCCTGTCGCAGGGCCATACTTAAGCGCCACAAAGTAAAAGAGCCACGAGAGTGCCCCGGCAATACCAGAGAGCGCGATCCACGTAAGTGCTTTACCATCGAGTGTGGAGAGGAGCTTCCCCTTCCCCAAGCTGAGTGCCGCAGTTACCAGAAACGCTGCCATGATGACTGCACGCACTGCAGTTGCGAGTGTTGAATCGATGCCGCCCATACCGATCTTCCCAAAGATGGCAACGAGTGCCGCGAACGCTGCAGAGAGGAGTGCGAAGAGTATCCAGAGCTCCATGTATAGAAAATTAAAGTGAAAAATAAACACTCACCACCACGATGCTGAGAACGAGCAGTGCTGGAAGCCCCACCACAAACAAGAACGTGTGCCGTACATGTGAATGCCGAAGCTGCTTTCCTTTCTTCATCCCACTAAGTATGCATTAAGCACACTCAACCTACAATGATCTTCTGCGGAGGGTAGGAGATTCAGGGTCAAGTTTCTAAACTCACTTCGTTCGTTAAGAACTTCCTCCCCGGCCTCGCCCGCCACAGAGTGGTATGGCTCCGGCTTTCGAATCTCCTCCGCGAGCAAAGCAGTTTGCTCGCCTCCCTCCACATACTCGCAAAGCTCGTCTGCGGAGGGTAGGAGATTCGAACTCCTGATGGGGTTGCCCCCATACTGCCTTTCCAAGGCAGCGCACTCGACCACTATGCGAACCCTCCCTATCGTTTTGACGACTATTTATACCACGGCACACTGCCAGATACACAAAAGGCGGCATACGCCGCCTTTTGTGAAGTAAAACTGATTTACGCGTGGCACATTGTGCAGTGCTTTTTGTGCATGACCACTTCGTAGATGGCCCCAAGCCCTACGAGGATATAGACCGCCTTCGCTGCTGTCCCCGCGCCGAGGATCATTACGACGAGGTCCATGTTAAACGCTCCAACAAGGAGCCAATTGATCGCACCAATTGCCATTAAGGCGAAGGCGATCATATGCACAACTTTGTGTTGCATAGATACTTTAAATTATGGGAGTTATTAACAACTCGATCCATATTCAGTATACACCCGTAAAATATATCAAATTGAGTTCTACTAGTGGACAACGAGAACCCCTTGTCAGCTTTGCTGCAAGGATGAATCGTTGCCCAAAACGAGTGCGCGGTGGCGCACTCCTCATCTAGCAAACTACCCCTGGTTCTGTGCCAAGAGTACATCAGGTAGCGCACTATACTCTTGGCACAGGGTAGTTTACACATTCATGTCACGAAGTGCACGAAGGCGCGCTTCTACTGGTGGATGTGTCGCAAAGAGGTTGGAGATCTTTTGCCCCATACCCTGCCCACTGCCAAACGGATTGGCGATCATGAGGTGCGCCGTTGCATTATTGGCCCGCTGCATGGGGCGACCATACATCGAGATCTTTTCGAGCGCACTTGCCAAACCCTCAGGGTAACGTGTGAGGAGCGCACCAGATGCATCTGCGAGAAATTCGCGCTTTCGTGATATCGCAAGCTGTATGAGCTGACCTGCGATAGGTGCGAGAATGATGCCGGCGATGGACAATATAACGAGTATCCCCCCTGCCTTACTATCTCTGTCACGAGACCCACCTAAGTGTCCGATACGCAGGAACATATCGGCAAGTATTGAGAGGAAGCCGACCAACACGACCGCGACGGTCATCACGAGCATGTCACGATTTCCGATGTGTGCAAGCTCATGAGCGATAACTCCTTCAAGTTCAGAACGGTCGAGGATCTGAAGGAGTCCGGTTGTTGCTGCCACTGCTGCATGCTTCGGATCACGCCCAGTCGCGAATGCGTTTGGTGCCGGATCATTCACCACATACACCTTTGGCATGGGGAGTCCTGCGGTAATAGAGAGATTTTCAACAATGCGGATATACTCCTTGTGTATGTTTGGGTCGGCCGGAACTGCTCCAGTCATTTTAATCACGACGGTATCAGAGAACCAATAGCTCCACACGTTCATGATGATGGCAAAGATGACTGCGACTGGTAGGATAGCAGGTTCATTGAGCGCATACGACACCATCCACCCTACTCCCATGACGAGCAGGAAAAAACCGAACATGAGAAACCATGTTTTGCGGATATTTCGATCTTGATGTGTATAGAGTGTTGCCATAGTGAGTATTGTATTCTGGTAACCTGGTCGCGCAAGTGCTACCAACTCCCGCCTCCTCCCCCGCCAGAGCCACCACCGGAGGAGCCACCGCCTGAAGAGGCAGAAGACGAGCCGGAGGAGGAGGCAAAGGCAGTAGAGAACGCGCCGATGCTTGAGGTGAGATTCACTGCAGAGAAACCGCCGCTCGCGCCACCGTCGTACCAGTCAGGCGCAGGTATGGTTATGTCTTTGAACGCTTCCGCCCACTCCTTCTCTACACCAAAGGCGATGGCATACGGAAGGTGCTTTAGGAACTCCGTCGGACTCTTCGAGGGTGCATTATGGAATGCAATACGGTCCTTCTCAGCCACTGAAAGATAGAGTTTGTATCCTTTGAGGTAATTGATCGCCTCGTATCCCTTCTCTGTCTTGCGCGACAAAAGGAACGGGAGCACGATGATACCTACAGCAAAAAGTAGGAATATGAATCCGACCGCCACCGCAGCAAAAACCAGAACTAGTCCCGTCACCATTGCGAGAGGTTTCAGGTATCGGGCGATACGATTGAAAGAAAAAGACACGATCGGAGCTTTTTCATAGAAGCCCGCAGTGACAAGATCTTCGTTGATCCTCTTCGTCAGTGAGCGGATAGTTCGCTGGTTTTCTGATCGTTTGGATGATGCCAGTGTTGAGAGCGCTACCTTCTCACCAACTGTCAGGGTATTAAAGATGAGTGTAAGTACTTCTCTTGATGACGCATCAAGTATTGTTTCATCAAGAGTACGTAGGAGCTCAAATTCGTAGTCTTCTACTTCAAAGAGAAAGAATGCCTTGCGTTCAGTTTTTTTGATCTTTATATACCCCTGTTCAGCGAGATACAGAATACCTCCTGTGATATCGCGTGGATCAAGCTTGCCATCAATGAGCGCGCCTGCATACATAGGAAGAAATCCTTCATATGGTTCGTACTGTGCCACGACAGGAAGATCTATCTTATGTTTGGTGCGATATCGATATACTGAGGTGCCGTAGAGAAACGCGAGGATAAGTCCGAGAGGGAGGCCTACAAATATGAAGAGGGCTTTCCAATTGTTCTCTTCGATTTTCATAACTGCCACCTGCGAAGAGAGCGCATTCGCCACGGTCATACCTTGGTGCGGAAGAAGATTTTGAGCGCTCATCATGATACCGGTGGTACTTGCCACAATGCGACAACTCGTATTCTCACCAACAGAACCGTAGTAGCAAGAACGTTCCATACGAAGGATCGAATCTGGATCTATGAGTGTCGCACGCACCTGCTCGATACCAACCTGCCAACCGTTTCCGGTGACGTTCCAGTAGAGTTCTGGTCCTTCTCCCTTTGGATACATGAGTGCACCATGTGCGACGTACGATATCGTGTAGGTATGTCTGCCTGAAATGGTGCTGGCGGGGTCACCGATCTTCACTGTTACTTCTCCCGACCCTTCTTCGAGCGTGTACGGTTCAGTAATGCCATCTCTCTCGACACGTGCAATGTCGTAGCGGACCACGCGGTCCTTGTACCACATACTTCCCTTCTCAGGGTGTGAGGTTGGGAGCGTGCGAAAAATACCATGCCGACTGCCCGCACCAAAGTCATACTGGATGGTCTCAGTCACAGAAAGTGTCGCATCTGTATGGACTTCTATCGAAGAGTCGAATGAATGTATAAGCTCGTCTGCAAACGCTCCGTGTGGTACTGCAAAGAGCCACACAAACAGGGCGAGCACGTAGAGATATCTATGAAGATTCATCATGACTGTCTGTACTAATGAGAAACACCCGATCCTTGAAATGACCTTTATCCTCAATGTTTCGGGTGAGGGCATCTTTAATATCAGCAGGTGAAAATTCCATCGCTTCCATATACGCATCAAGTACGACCATAAGGTCAGCGTACTCAAAGAGCAGCTGCTCGCGATCGGTCGTTTCCGAAAGCTCTGTAGCCTCTTCTACTATCTTTTTGCGAAGCTCAGCTACACACTCCTCTAAGGTAAGGATCTTTGTCTCGCAAACATCTCCCTTGCTTTGAATCTTCTCAGGTATGCGGTCGCGAACAAGTTTGTTATGTACTTGATGCGCCATAGTGAGGCTTAGAACTGGACCTTCACCGGCTCCTTGGCAGCCTCTTCATTCAGCTCAAAGTATTCGCTTTCCTTGAAGCCGAACATATTGCCAATGATATTGCCTGGAAACGACTGGAGCGCAGTCGCAAGATCGCGGACGTTGCCGTTATAGAAGCGGCGCGCAGCTTGGATCTTGTTCTCAGTATCAGAGAGTTCGCGCTGGAGCTCGAGGAAGTTCTGATTTGCCTTAAGGTCTGGGTAGTTTTCAGATACCGCAAAGAGAGATTTAAGTGCCCCCGTAAGCATATTCTCTGCTTCGGCATGCTCCTTCGGAGTCTGTGCATTCATCGCGCGAGTGCGCATTTCAGTCACTTGTGAG
>JAYQPD010000009.1:17115-35034 GCA_038145135.1 bacterium
CTTGTGAGAGTGTGCCCTGCTCGTGGCTCGCGTAGCCCTTTACCGTCTCAACGAGATTCGGAATGAGGTCGTAGCGGCGCTTCAACTGGACATCAATGTCTGCCCATGCCTCTTTGACACGCTGCGTCATAGAAACAAAACGGTTGTACATTGAGATCGCCCAAACAGCGAACACAGCAACAACAGCGAGGATAATATAAAGTGGATTCATATCGAATAGTTAGTACTAAACTTAGCACCACTATTATACGACAAATATTGATTTTTTGTAGTGTCCCTAAGACATAGAAAAAGGAGCGCGGAGCGCTCCTTTTCCTGTTGATCTCTAAACCTCGACAACCGATGATTCAATATTGAGACTCGAACACGAACCAATAGCATATCTCAAAAAGTTTCAATTTCAAGACGTCAAACCGAGGTGGGTGAGACGTATATGGACATACGGTGAACTGACCGAGGTGCAGACAACGCAGAAATTGGGAGTTTTGGAGTATGCTCTCCTAGTAGTCCATCCCTTACAGGGACAGTACACCTTGTGGCTATTTTTCTTGCTTCGCAAAAAATTAGCTCTCAAGGTCGATGGACTACTCCCTAGTAGTCCATCCCGCCCATACCACCCATTGGAGGTACTGCTGGCTTGTCCTCTGGTTCTTCCGCTACCGCTGCCTCTGTCGTGAGGAGAATACCTGCTGCTGAGACTGCATGCTCAACACCAGAGCGGGTGACCTTCACCGGGTCAATAATACCCGCCTTAACCATATCATCCACGAGTTCATCCTTTGCCGCGTCATAACCAGCACTTCCCTTCGCCTTTCGGATCGTATCGATGATGAGTGATGCGTCATCACGACCAGCGTTCTGAGCGATCTGGCGAAGTGGCTTCTCAAGTGCTCGAAGTACGATCTGGTAGCCCACCATCTCCTCGCGAGAAAGCTTCTTATCCTCCACTTTCTTCGCGACCTGGTCTGCTGCCTTCACGAGTGCTGAGCCACCTCCTGCAACGATGCCTTCCTCGATTGCTGCCTTGGTCGCATTGACCGCATCTTCGATCTTGAGCTTCAGATACTTCATCTCAGTCTCGGTCGCAGCGCCCACCTTGATGACAGCAACACCGCCAGAGAGTTTTGCGATACGCTCAGAGAGCTTCTCTTTATCAAACTTAGAATCAGCCTGCTTAAGTTGTGTGCGAAGCTGCTTTGAGCGTTCATCGATCTCCTTTTTGCTACCCTTACCATCAACAATGAGTGTTGCATCTTTGGTTGCAACAACACGCCCTGCCTTGCCGAGGAGGTCTATCGTCGCGTTCTCAAGAGTGATTCCTGCATCCTCAGAGACCACGGTAGCCCCTGTCGTGACCGCAATATCTTGGAGCATCTCCTTCTTCCTATCCCCGTAGCCTGGTGCCTTTACCGCGAGGACCGAGAAGCCGCCGCGAAGCTTATTCACCACGAAGGTCGTGAGGGCCTCGCCTTCCACCTCATCCGCCACAATGACCAGCTCCTTCTTCCCCGACTGAGCAAGTTTCTCAAGGAGCGGGAGAATATCCTTCACTGCAGCGATCTTTTTGTCGGTGACCAGGATGAGTGCATCCTTGTACTCAGCCTCCATGCGGTCGGTGTTGGTGATCATGTAGGGAGAGACGTAGCCGCGGTCGAACTCCATGCCCTCGACATACTCAACGTCCATACCAAACGACTGCGACTCTTCAACGGTCACCACACCATCCTTTCCCACTTTACCGATGGTTTCAGCGATCTTCTCACCGATCTCGCTACTTTCAGCAGAAATGGTGGCAACTTGCTCAACCTCTTCATCCTTTGAGATCGGTGTTGCGAGTTTTTTGAGCACCTCTACCACATCCTTTGCTGCATGCTCCATACCGGTACGGATCGCCATAGAATTGAGACCCATGGTGGTTTGGCGGAGCCCTTCGGTCACCAGTGCCTGAATGAGTACCGTCGCAGTTGTAGTACCGTCGCCGGCAAGATCGTTGGTCTTATTCGCCACCTCTTTTACGATCTCAGCGCCCATGTTCTCAAACTTATCCTTAAGCAAGATCTCTTTTGCGATCGACACACCGTCGTTAGTGATTGTTGGTGCGCCAAATCCCTTATCAAGAATGACGTTCCTGCCACGGGGACCCAAGGTCACCTTGACCGCGTCTGCAACAGTATCAACACCCTTTTTGAGTGCTTTCTTTACCTCCTCATCGTATATCACTTTCTTTGCCATAGTTTAAGATCTCAAGCTGTTTACTCCTTGATAATTGCGAGGATATTGCCCTCTCCAACAATGTAATACTCAACTCCCCCAACCTTCACTTCGTCATATCCATATTTAGAGAACACGACCCTATCCCCAATCGTTACTGACATAGGGATGCGGCGCACACCATCCTCATCAAACTTACCTGGACCAGTCGCAACTACAACACCCTGCTCTGGTTTTTCCTTCGCGACCGTGTCCGGAATGATGATGCCGTAGGCGTTTGCTGTGCCAGTCTCAGCCTCGGTAAGCTGACGCACCACCACACGATCATGAAGAGGTACGAGTGGACCGGTCGACGCCACACCCATCTTCTTTGGTGAGTTATTCGCTACTTTCTTGACCTTCTTTGGGGCGGTCTTCTTGACCGACTTCTTAGCTGCTTTCTTTGACTTTTTTGCCATAAAAATAGTGAATGTACTAAACTTTGTAATACGTAGCCGAGGTATTGTAACGGATAATCAGCAATTGACAAGACGCTTGAGGCATAGCGCTGGATCATTTGCGAATTCACCGAAGCTCTGGTATAGTGACCGGCAATGGAATTTCTCCGAACCATCCTCCCGTACGTGCAAACCGTACTCGCTGTACTTCTTGTTGCCTCTGTTCTCATGCAACAGCGTGGATCGAGTCTTGGTGGCGCATTCGGAGGTGATAACTTCAGCGCAGCGTTTCATAAGCGCCGTGGTGCTGAATTGTTCCTATTCCAGGCGACAATCGCACTTGGTATACTCTTTGTCGCAGCGGCATTTCTCAACATCATTATCTAAACGAACACGGAACTGAATGCTCTGTGCTTTTGGATACCGATCCACTCACCGATGACCGGTGGGTAGGGTGAGGTCCTTGTGCACCTGTAACTCAATATGCAATCCCCATTTGCGGATTCTCCCGCCCGCCCTAAAGGGCTCATCAATACGATCTTCTCGCGCATTGAAAGATTGCGCCCGAGCGACCGTCTTATACTCAAAATCTCGCTGCTAGTATTTTTTGTATCACTCGTTTTTTCTCTTCTTGGAGTGAATGAACGATTTCTCGTTAACATACCGCACACAGGTGGAGCGCTCACTGAAGGCATTGTCGGTACACCACGCTTTATCAACCCTCTCTTGGCTGTGACACCTGCAGACAAGAGTTTGGTGGCACTCGTATACTCAGGACTCGTTCGATTGGGAGACGACGGTACGCTCGTGAATGATCTCGCTGAATCCATCACCGTATCGGATGACAGCCTCACCTACAGCATTGTGCTCAAGGAAGGTATTACTTTTCACGATGGTACGCCAGTCACTTCAGACGATGTCATCTTTACGGTCGCGCGCGCACAAGATCCTGCGCAGAAGAGCCCACTCCTCGCAAGTTGGGAGGGTGTGACCACAGAGCGCGTCAATGAGCGTGAGTTCAATTTCGTACTGCAAAAACCATATGCGCCCTTCATGGAAAACCTCACGCTCGGCATCCTTCCCAAGCACATCTGGGAAGAGGCAAGTGCTGACGCCTTTCCGTTCAGCCAATACAACAGTGAACCGATCGGTTCTGGACCGTACAAGATCCAAAAGATCAAACGGAGTACCTCAGGCATTCCCGAGTCATATGTACTTTCACCCTTCCCAGACGACACGAATGGGATCCCCCGCATCAGTACATTCACACTTATTTTCTATCCCAACGAGACGAATTTGATAACCGACTTTAAGGCAGGGCTCGTCGATAGTGTTGCTGGTCTTTCAGCAGAAGGACTTACTTCACTTGGCGACGTGAGCACAACGCACACAGTACACACTGTACCGCTTCCCCGCACCTTTGCTGTTTTCTTTAATCAAAATGAGACCCCTGTCTTTCGTGACAAGGCAGTGCGCCAGGCACTCTCCCGCACCGTTGACCGGGCACAGATCATTGATACTGCACTTGGTGGCTTTGGGTATCAGATCGCTACCCCCTTCCCTCCAATGACCGGTGCGGATGCGACCACAACTGAACGTGTATCTGAAACTACCATTGACGAGGCAAAGGCGATCCTACGCACCGGCGGATGGAAGTTTGATGAGGAGAGCGGCAGATGGAAGAAGAAGATAGATGACGTCGATACCGAACTCACCTTTAAGCTCGCTACCGCAAATACTGAGATCCTCGAGCGTACCGCTGATATCGTGAAGCAAGAGTGGGAGCGAATCGGTGCAGTCGTTGAGGTAGAAAAGTACGAACAAGTGGACCTGACACAGACCATCATCAGACCCCGAAAGTACCAAGCACTACTCTTCGGTACCGTGATCGGTCGTGAACAGGACTTTTACCCATTCTGGCACAGCTCACAGCGCAACGATCCAG
This sequence comes from bacterium, assembly GCA_038145135.1. Lineage (GTDB taxonomy): Bacteria > Patescibacteriota > Minisyncoccia > Phycocordibacterales > UBA918 > JAYQPD01. Next base: position 21,709 of record JAYQPD010000009.1, read on the forward strand.
GACTCAATGTCGCACTCTACGCAAATCTCACCACAGACGCTGCGCTCGCAGAAGCACGAGCGACAAAGGATCCGGAGAAGCGCGCAGAGCTCAACAATACGTTTGCCTCAGAACTTAATGCCGATGTCCCCGCACTCTTCCTCTTCGTTCCTTCATTCACCTATCTGACCCCGAAACGTGTACATGAGGTGAACCTTACTGGACTCGCTGAACCATACGAACGGTACGCAACCATTAGGAATTGGTACATCGAGACAGACTCAGTATGGCCATTCTTTGCGAATTAATATCATTGAACAAACACTAACAACACAACACTATTTAGAGCATTATGAACCCAACTACAAATAATTCATCATCGCACTCACGCAGTAACCGATCTCGCGGCAATTTTCGCCGCGGTCGGTCGCAGTCGCGCATTCGCGTCAAACACGCGAATGAAAACGTGGCTACTACCCCATCTACGGCACGTACTAATACTCCACGCGTGGGCGGCACTGCACGTCCTCATAGCCGCACCGGAGAGCGTGGAGCATCTGCTGGCCGCAGGGACCGCGGCAACAACAAGCGTCGCAGTGGCGGTGGTGCCATGAGCCGTGACCGTCGGCGTCGCAACTCAAACCCGCCGCTCCAACACCGCCTCGAAGGCGATGCGCCTGCGCGCAAGACACCCTACGTCGAATCAGTGACCGATCCAGATACGATCCGCGTGATCCCGATCTCAGGTGTAGAAGAGATCGGACGCAACATGATCGTCGTCGAAACGAAAGACGACATCGTGGTGTTCGACGCCGGCCTTCAATTCGTCTCTGAGGAGAGTAATGCGCCAGGTGTGAACTACATCCTCCCGAATACGCAGTACCTCGAGGAGCGCAAAGATAAGATTCGCGCCATGGTCGTGACCCACGGCCACCTCGACCACATCGGTGGCATCCCCTTCATCATGGAGCGCATCGGCAACCCACCGATCTACACGCAATACCTCACTTCCCTTATGATCCTGAAGCGCCAAGAGGAATTTCCTCACCTGCCAGCGATCGATATGCATGTTGTTGAGGCAAGTTCGAGTTTCACCTTAGGCAAGATGCAGATCAAGTCATTTAAGGTGACCCACTCTATCCCAGATTCAATGGGTATCTCAGTGGTGACTCCGCATGGCAATATCGTCATCACAGGCGACGTAAAACTTCAACACGAGGATGGCAAACCCTTCCCTGAAGAACAAGCGTCATGGGGTGGCGTTGGTAAAGAGAAGAACCTCCTCCTCATCGCAGATTCTACGAATGCAGAACGTGAAGGTTTCTCTACCCCTGAAGCTGGTGTGCACAAGAATATTGAGGAGATCATTCGGAATGCAAATGGTCGTATCATCATTGGTACGTTCGCATCTCAGTTCGAGCGTCTCATCAACGTGATCAAGGCATGTGAACGCCTCGGCAAGAAAGTTGTCTGCGAAGGCCGGAGTATCAAATCTCACATTGATATCGCTATTCATGCAAAGCTTCTTACTGTCGACAAGGGTGTTCTTATCAAGGCAGAAGATATGGGTGACTACCCATCAGACCGCATCGTCATCCTTTCGACCGGTGCTCAAGGCGAGGAGTTCGCAGCGCTTATGCGTATCGCGACTGACAAGCACAAACACATCCGCCTCACTGAACGCGATACTATTGTCTTCTCGTCATCGGTTGTTCCAGGAAACGAGATCTCAGTACAAAAGCTTAAGGACAACATCTACCGTAAGGGAGCACGTATCATTCACTATCGAACCGGTGGTGCGCACGTCCACTCTACAGGGCACGGCAACATCGGCGAGCTCATATGGATACAACAGCAGGTAAAGCCAAAGTTCCTCATGCCGGTTCATGGTCACCACTCTATGTTACGCTGTCATGCATATGCATCAGTTGACGCTGGATTCAAGAAGGAGAACATCATCATCCCAGACAACGGCGTGGTCGTGGACTTCATAAAAGGCGAGCGGTTCGAGATCGGTCCTACAAAGGTCTCATCTGAACTCCTCATGGTCGACGGATTTACCGTCGGTGCGCGCCAGGAAGTGGTCCTGCGCGACCGTCAGTCACTCGCACACGATGGTATGTTCGTAGTGATCGCCACCGTGAACGCACGCACTGGAAAGCTCCGTAAGTCACCTGACATCATTTCTCGAGGCTTTGTGTACCTTCGTGAGTCACAGGACCTTCTCTCTGAGGCACGCATCCTCATCAAGAAGACCATTGAGCGCGAGACTGAGAAGATGAATCCCATCAACCTCGAGTTCGTGAAGGACGAGCTCACCGAGACACTCTCTTCATTCCTTCTTCAAAAGACCAACAAGACTCCGATGGTCATCCCAGTCCTCATCGGCATATAATAGGTCTATGGGTCACCCTGTTCATCCAGAACATCGCCACCACCTTCGTCGTCGTTCACGTTTCTCCGTGGTCTATGGAGCAATGATGCTGTTGTCACTGCACTGGGCAGTAGTGACGTACGTCAATTCGACATACTTAAGCGAATACATCAGTGATCAAGCGATCGGTACGCTCTACACAATAGCCTCGTCGCTCACCATCTTCACGTTTCTCTTCATTTCGCGTGTTCTTCGTGACCTTGGTAACTACCGCCTGACGCTCGGTCTTGCTATCTCAGAGATCTTGGTGCTCGTTGGTCTCGCATCGATCCACGACATGCGCGTGGTCATTCCGCTCTTTGTGATACACCATGCGATCGTACCCCTCCTCCTCTTCAATATCGATGTATTCATGGAGAGTATGATCGGTAACCACGAGGAGAAGACTGGTGGTAAACGTGGCCTTCTCCTCACCGTCATGAGTATTGCTGGAGCACTCTCCCCACTTGCAGCTGGATTCCTTATGGGCAACGATTCTCCTCGATACTTCCTCGTCTACGCGCTTGGCGCGTTCATCATGATCCCATTCATATGGATCATTGTGAAGAATCTCAATAAGTTCAAAGACCCCGCATACACGTCGATAGAGGTGCTCTCCTCGCTCCGCTTCTTCTGGACCCACAAGAATCTGCGTTTTGTCTTTCTGGCACACTTCCTTCTCCAGCTCTTCTTTGCTTGGATGGTCATCTACACCCCACTCTATTTGGCAACCACGGTTGGCTTTGGGTGGAATGAGATCGGTCTCATTCTCTTCTTTGCACTCCTTGCCTACGTGATCTTTGAGTACCCGATCGGAGAGATCGCCGACCGCTATATCGGTGAGAAGGAAATGATGGCAACAGGCTTTCTCATTATGGCACTCACGACCTCGTGGCTCGCTTTCATCACCGTGCCTGCACTTGTACCGTGGATGGTCTCCATGTTCCTTACACGTGTTGGCGCGTCACTGGTTGAGACGACGACCGAAAGTTACTTCTTCAAACAGATCGATGGATCAGATGCCAATATCATCAGTTTCTTTCGTATCACCCGACCACTCTCGTACGTGTTTGGTGCGATAATTGGCTCTCTTGCACTCCTGTATGTATCACTGTCGTCACTTTTCATCATCCTCGGGCTCTGCCTCCTTCCAGGCATTTTCTTTGCACTCATGCTTAGAGACACAAAATAACAAGAGTTCGTTCCAAAACCCCCAGTTTCATCGTTGTCTTCATCAAGGTATGTTCACCGTATGTCCATATACGTCTCACATACCTTTATTTGACGCCTTGAAATTGAGGGTTTTTGAGACAAACTCTCAAGTGTCGATCAACGTCAAATATCTGCTTAAATGATTGTGAGGAGTTTTGAGAGTGGCATTAGGGGAGCGTGTAGGCTCCCCTTTTTCGTACCACCATACCTTCGTGCAGAAGTGCTAAGAGTTGTGTGGTGATACGCTGTCGATCAAAACTGAGTGTCGTGATCAGTGACGCTTCTTTCAGTGCGCCTTCTGAGAGTGCACGCAAGATGGCTCCGCGTATCTCACGGTCTGAGCCCTTGAACTTCGCCTGTGTTACATGATGCACACTCTTTCGCGAAGGGTTGTCGATCGTGCGCTTTAGGTGGGTGCCGTAGTCCATAAGTGCTGTGTACCACGTTCGAGGATCTGTATGATCAAGTGTCTGCTCTATAAGCGGCATAAGCTCTTTATCATGCACGTCATGCCGCTCAGCAAAAAAATGATGAAGGTACACCGTGCGAATATTGGTCTCTATCATCACGACTGGCTCGTTGTAGGCAAACGCCATCACTGCCCCTGCGGTATATGGTCCTACACCGGGAAGCTCGGTGAGTTCAGTATATGTTTTGGGAAACCTTCCTGCGTACCTAGTTGTGACTGATTGTGCAGCCTGCCACAACATCTTGGCACGGCGGTTGTACCCGAGCCCCTGCCACAGACGGAGCACCTCACCAAGTGAAGCACCTGCGAGGGCACGTGCGGTCGGAAAACGCTTTAAAAAGTCTTTGTAGTATGAAATGACACGATCCACTTGTGTCTGCTGGAGCATGACCTCAGAGACAAGGATGCGATACGGATCCTTGGTCTTTCTCCATGGAAGTGTGTGACGACCGTGCTTTTGGTAGTGATCGTAGACGATCTTTTGAAACGTACGAGGAACCATCTCAAATATCACGAATTGTTGGGTCAGCTTCTTCAGGCACTAAGAAAATTGCCGCGAGATACAAAATAACTATTGGAACCAGCCCGGTCACTATAAAGAGAAATATCAATACTAGGCGTACTATTACAGGATCGAGTCCGATATACTCTCCAATCCCACCAGATACACCGGCAATCACACGTCCCTGTTTTTTTCGAGTGAGTTTTTTCATAGTTCGTAGATCACATCCTTGCGTTCCACCACCACCTTCCACCCCCGTCGACGTGCATGGGTGTAGAGCGCCTGGTTTGGATTGAAGCAGATCGGAAGTGAGACCTCTTCAAGGAGTGGTATATCACCCTCGGTATCGCCAACACCTATTGAGTTTGAGAGATCGACACCATCACGCTCTCTGACACGACGCACAATGTTTGCTTTATTCTCGATCAGATGTTCATCGAGGACAACACCGGTGAAGCGGTCCTCTGGACCAAGTTCGTACATACGACCATAGACCTTATCGAATCCATACCCCTCGCAAAACTCATCCAGTATCGTCTTTGGTGATTGGGATATCGCGACAAGGAACCTTCCCTCACTCTTAAGTTGATTGATGTAGTCGCGCGTGAAGCGGTAGACATGTCTCCCCTGTTCACGCACCACATCACGTCCTATTTCAGCAAACTCGCCATAGTGCACCCCTTTAATATGAATGATGAAGGAGCGGACCACCGCGTCAATGTATGCTTCGTACGTACCCTGTCTATCGATCCAAAGCGTGCGCTCATAGGCATACTGTTCGCGCGCAGCTTCAGGAAACACACCCTCAGTGATCAGCCGGTCGACGAGCTCGATCAAAAGACTCGATCGAAAGAGCGTACCATCAATATCGAGAAATGCAGCAGGCCGTTTCATGCCTGTAGTGTATCAAAAGTTTTCTACGAGGACGACACTGGGGTGATAAAGGCAGGATCGAGCTTCTGCCACTCCTCCTTTACCAGTACACGCTCGTTGTAGGTGCCGTCAACTGGCCAATTTGCCTCTGAGATCTGGATCGCTCCATCCGGAAAGATCGACTCTACAAATGCGACATGCCCCTTTCCGCTTCCGAGTATATACTCAATGACTGAGCGTGGTCGCGGGGTATGCATTACCTCAATCCCCTTAGCTCGGCCGAGAAGCTTCCGCCAGGTACCTGGTGTGCGTGGTCGCTCCTTGCCCCAGGGGAGTATGACGCCATTTCGAAGCAGTTTATAGGTAACATATTCCTCTGCCTGAAGTGGAAGCGCAGTCTCACCAAACGAGAATTCGTCACCGATGTATGCGCGAACCCGTTCGGTGTTCGGGTCATGTGCTGTGTTCGCTTCACCGATGACAAACTTGGGATACACATACGCCGCACGATCGGCAAGATCGTGGAGTTCAACGTACCCTTCAACACCACGAAAAAACGCGCGGACCCAGTTGTTCTCAGTATCCATAGCGACCAACATCGATCCGTAGGGCATGTGCTCGATAAGGTTGTCGACACCACGCATCGGTGAGGTACGAAGCGGTGCACCACTTGTCGACACATACACCACTGTATTTCGCTGCGGTGCCGTTACCACCGGTTCGAACACCGTATCGAGGTGCGCCTCACCGGGCTCTGTCTCCAATTCAGTCACCTTAGGAGCTTCAATTCCGATACGCTCCGGCCGTGGCGAAGCGATGATGACACCGGCACCACCGTGATGTCGTTCGGCGACAGTAAACCCCATAACCTTCCCAATAGAAGACGATGCGAAGAGAAAGAGGTCCTCTGCAACAGCAAGTAGAAGATTCATAGCACGGTCACTATACCACCACCATCATAACCTGCCACTTGACACCATGTGTTCTATTTTGAGCGAGGCCACTTAGTCGCTGCCGTAGGATAGATCAGTGTGAGCGGATGCTCACGACAATCGTGTTTTCGTGCCGGACATACATACCGGCCGTACAGTACAAGTCGGTGATGAAAATCCCACCAATCCTTTTTAGGTACCACCTCCATGAGGTCGCGCTCTATGCGTACTGGGTCAGTATGGTCAGAAAGATCGAAGCGGATAGCGAACCTTCTGATGTGGGTATCCACTGCAATACCCTCCGATTTATTGTGTAGGTTTGCCAAAATAACGTTAGCTGTTTTCCGCGCCACACCAGGGAGCAAAAGAAGTTCTTTCATCGTATCAGGTATCTCACCATGATACTTTGCACCAATGATCTTGGCGGCACCTAAAATATTCTTTGTCTTATTTCGAAAGAATCCACAGGCGTGAATGTCACGCTCAAATACTGCTCGTTTCGCCCGCACATAACTATCGAGTGTGGGATATTTTTTGAACAGTTTCGCCGTTACCTCATTCACCCGCTTGTCGGTACATTGCGCGGAGAGCTGTACAGCCACCATAAGTTCCCACGGGGTACCGTAGTTGAGCTCAATACGGTGCTCTGGAAAGAGTTTTTTAAGCAGACGATGCATACGCCGTACCCGAAGCCGGCGTGCTTGTAGTAATTCCGATCTCATAGTGAAAAATTGACAGAAACCAAGAGGGTTCTGGAATACACCCTAGGCAACGATGATCATTTTGAGCAAATACCCAGCACTCACCGACACAAAAACCACACCGAAGAGTGTAGTAAGCATTCGGATCGATTGGTGCGCATAGGTGTTACCCAACATCACAGAACCGTAGAGCGCTAAAAGCATGGTGCAGAGGGTTACCAGTACGGACATAGTAATGAGGGCGCTCACAATGGAGGTACACAAGATGAATGGGAGGACGAGGAGACCGGACATAATCAAATAGGCACTCCCGCTATACCATGCAATACGCTCAGCCTCAGTTTTAGTTGTGTGAGCTATAGCGTATGGAACACCCGCCATAGTGACCGCCCCCACGATCCCAGCAATGACCCCAGCAACTGCTACCGTATGGGCATCTTCAAATACAAATGAGAATGCAACAAGAACACCGGTAAGGCCCATAAGTGCACTACTGACCTCAAAAAATACCTTCGAGACCAACCTGAGGTGGCCGTCCTTGTGGGTAGGTAGCATGGCGGTCGCACGCTCGAGGAACACCTCTATCTGCCGCGCACTATCATCCACCACGCACTCTCGGCAGTGTGTCTCAAATCGCGCAATGGTATGCTTCTCTCGCTCCAGCATAAAGTGTGTCATCAAGGTCGGACCGAGCATCCTCCTGAGGAGTCTGTGTCCAACGCGCGCAAGTGATGACGCGGTCGCCTCATCTCCTCGTACACCGGTCTTTGTGCCCCAGAACGTGAACTCCCCTTTTGCAACTTGCGCTAAGTCGTTGAAGGTATTTTTGAGCGTATCGTTACGCTCGTGCAGAGAAAGATCGCGAAATATCTCGTACCGTATAAGTGCAGCGCGCGCAAACTCACGCTCGGCATTGTGACGTGCGTGTTCGCTACTTGATGAGCTCATAGAGCTTAATGATCATACCTCCGAGCACCATGAGAATGATGAGTAGCGTTGCGAGAAGTCCAATATAGGGAAGCATTGAGAGTGCATAGAGCACTAACGTGCCGATGGTCATCCAAAAGATAGAGTACGAGGTTGCCCCAGTAGCGTAGTGTGAGATCGCACCTCCCACAAACACTCCAGAGAGGAGTATTGCTACGATCACTGCAAAAAGATACGCGAGGAGAAGTACGAGACCAATCGCCGCACCAACCATACTTGCAAACGCGAGCGCGAGCGCGACAGGCGCCAGGATAAACGCGGCAAATCCCACAAGTGCTGACATGCCAAACGAGTTCTGTGTACGAGTGAGGAGTGTTGCCAGGTGTGCTCCAAAGACAAATCGTGCAGCAAACCCTGAGAATAGTAGAACGACCAATGGCAAAATGCTTGGTGCAGACGACGGCTCATCGAGTGCGCCAGTCTCGTTTCTGGTCACGGTACCCCCAACGTTCGCATCAAGTGCGCGCACGATCTCTGCATGACTTTCATACACCACATCTCCGGCCACGTCAGCATGTGCGCCGAGTGTTACCGAACGTGCCCCGACGGCATCAATATCTTTACCAACTGTCCCATCGATACGTACGTCCTCAGCTCTCGCAAACACAGAACCACCGACCTTCCCCGCAAGATCGAGCGAACCGCCGTAGAAGATCACGTCACCATCAATTTCTGCAGTCGAGAGAATGGTGAGTTCGCCGCCCACCACTACCACATCTCCGGCCACATGATCAGAAACCACTGCGTTTCCAGCGACAATACGGACGTCATCACCAACCGGCCCGAGTACTTGAGCAGTCGCTGCGATCATGAGGAGATCCGCGGCAACCTCGCCATTCTGTACGATCGATGCGGCAATGATGTAGGCATCTGCATCCATTTGAGAAGAGTTGCTTACACTCCGTCCTACTGCGTAAAAGTCTCCAGTAACTCCCTGGTCTTCCTTAAGTGAAACCTGGTCCCCGGTTCGAATGACCGGTGCCGCGAAGAGCGAAAGTGGGAACAGGCAAAAAAGGAAGAGGCTCCCAAGTATAAGTGAATACTTCATAGTAGTGTTACGTATGTTCATATAGTACCATCCTCTCAGTTCTTCAACTTACCGTTTACTACACGATATAAGCGTAAGCCCTTCGCTTAAACTAGGTGTTGCCCCATTCTTTATCTCAGCAACACGCGCTTCACCAAGTGCGCCGACTGCGCATTCAACCATCGCTGGTGTGATCGTGAGTGATGCTTGATCAAGTCCGAGCGTATTGAGCACTTTTTGTTGCGACTCCGGCAGGTCACTCACCCCTACGGTGAATGGTTCGCTGGGAACAATGGTTGAAGTGCCTGGTGTCGAACCCGCCCCATTCTCTGATGTTTTAGAGGTACTTGTTGTCGCCACAGTCTGTTGTGCGGGCAATGAATAGCTCGGGTTTGAGAATACCAAGCGATACCAGATGTAGCCCACGCCCATCACGATGATGAGCGAGAGGATGATAAGGATGATGAGAAGTATCTTGAGTCCACGCATATGAATGTTGTACCACACCTATCGTATATAGTGTACCGGTTGCATTTCCATCCAAAGGTAGACGAGGAGTAAGAGGACAGAGACGAGAAGTACACCAAAGAGTGCCGCGCGGTGGTGGGAGAACTCGTACTGCCCGTTGTACCAATTACGTTCGTAGAGGAATGGTAACACTTTTCTCAAATATCGGTGCATGCGTATAGCATATCAGATTAGTGACTCGCTGTGGCGTTATCGTGAATCGGTGAACACTTCCTTCCCTTTCTCCCACATCTCAGCATGTCCGCGCTCTTTAAGCCAATACCACCATTCGGCGCCCCAGAGATACTGCGTGTCGTATCTGGTGTCGCGTGCATAGGAGAGGATCTCATCAAACTTCTGTACATCCATGCGCAAATACTGCGTCTCAATAGGCACATCAGTGATAGGCTCGAGGAGCCACGGTTCGGCTGAGAGTTCAATAAGAAATGTCTGTTTCTTTCCATGAAGAAGCTCCATCGCCCCCTCCTTTACGCGATAGAACCAGGGTGGCAATATCGTTTTGAACTGTCCGAGTTCCGGATTCCAGAAGTATACGTACACACTTGTTCCGAATGCATCACCGAGCGAGTATGCTCCATTCCAGGTGCCCAAGTTGCCGCTATCGGTCACAAGGATTGGACGTGTAGGATCGAGGGAACGGACGAGTGCTATCTCCTCCTTAAGGAAATCGACATCGAGATCACCACAGTGCTCTTTCGCAAAAACGGTCAAGAACGGCTCGTTCTCAACCTGCCAGTAAGTGATCGAAGGTTCACTCTTGTATCTATTCACAGTCTCTCTGATATATGAGCGGATCTCGCTTTTTTGTTCATCCCAAGTGAGATCTTGTGCCCAAAGTGGAACATGGCATTCAGGCCATCGAGGAAGTCGTCGCCCCACACCCAATATCACATCAGCATTGTGTGCTCGGGCTTCGCGAAGTTGAAAATCGATCTCACCCCACTCGTAGTGATCTTTCTTTGGCTCCACCAGATCCCAATGTGCTGCGAGGCGGAGATGTTTGACGTTCAGGTCATTGAGGATAGCGAGATAAACTTCACGTGGATTGAGGCCGAGCTCTCGTGCATAGAGCGTGTTGTACGATACACCGTACGTGATCTGTAGAGGTACAGCCTTGAGCGAAAGTAGCCACACACCTAACAGGGTGAGCGAGAGCGTAATTGTAATGCCTATCAATATCTTAAATCGTAACCGCATTACCTAAATAGTACGAAAAATCCGAGCGTAATGATAGAGACAAATACCGCCTTGTGAACCACTTCCATAACGGTGGTATGTTTCTCTCCTAGGTCCTTATGCATCCGGGAACTGAACAGAAGACCAAGTATCAAGATGAAAACGAACTGAAGACCACCAAGTGCCTGCACTACCGCTGCATCCCCGAGTGCTGTTGCTTTGAGTATTAGAATGGACGCAATACCAGCCAGCACTTTATTGAATATAACGAGTGCGCCACCCCGCTTTCCGGTCGAAGCGGTCTGTTTCATGATCTTTTCAAAGTACTCAGGAATAAGGAGGAGGGTGAGCGCAAAACCTACAAATCCGATCCGCGACCAAAAGAAGGCATTGTCAAACGATGTCACGCTGAGTAATCCCTTGAACGTGACGTAATGAAACGCGAAGAAGATACCGGCATGTATAGTAAGGAGCGCCGTCTTCCAGGTGAAGCGGAGATGCGATACAAAGAACGTTCCTACAGCAAGGAGTAGTACGCCGGCGAGAAAATTGGGAGTGAGGCTCGCACCCAAGAAGAAGTACCCGAACGCGAAGGTTGAGAGCGCAGATACTGCACCCACAACCGGAACCACATCTGATGCGTCTGAGGTCCGTAGTGCTGTGAACATTGACACCAGCGCACCGAAAAATGTGTACGCAGCAAGGAATGAAAATGCGAGCACAGTAAGTGATGGTGGCTCTACATTTGCAAAGCTTGGGAAGTCGACCTCAGGAAGCGGTATGGGAATACTTGAGAGCAAGAACACTAAGATCGACGCTCCAGAAAAGAGACAAGTAGCGAATGCATACACAAAGGGTCGCGGGAGCGCCCGCTCGTTCGTGACAATATATTTATCTAGAAGCGCAACCAGGGCACCAAAAAATTGTGCCGCTACTGCGAGTATGAGCCATGAGGCCATAGGGTTATTCTACCAGAGCTTGTTCACGCAGGATGAGGTCTTTATACACGTACGCAGAGGGTCGCGGTGTGCGCTCGAGGGTGTCATAGTCGATCGCAATAAGTCCAAACCGTTTCTCAAAGCCAAGTGCCCACTCGTAGTTATCAAGCAAGGACCAGTACATATGTGACCGCACATCTATCCCGTCCTGTAGTGCACGACGCACTCCCTCTACCTGTCGCGAAATGTAGTCTCCCCTAAACGCATCTTTTTCATCTGCCACACCTGCTTCGGTGACGTAGAGTGGTTTACCATAGCGAGCAAGCATCTTGAGACAACCATAGATCTGTTCAGGGCAAATATCCCAGTCCATATCGGTCTTCGGATAGGTCTCTGTATCACCAAACTTCTTGTAGAAGTAGTAGTTGAGACCAATGGAGTCGCACTGTCTGTAGGTGCGTTTCATAAACACATGTGTCCACTGCCAATTCGCGATCCATGCCATCAATTTATGCCACGGCTTCCATCCTGCATCAAAGAAGATCACGTGTTTAACAAAATTGACATCCAATCGTGGGTTTATCGACTTGATCGCAGCATATGCAGCGTTGTGTGCACGTGCCAAATTCTTTCGAACACGAAGGAAGAGGAGGGGACCATGTATGCCCTTATCTGCGCGTGCTTCGTATTTCCTATCGGAGTTGGTGATCTTCACAAAGTCGGTAAGGGTGAAGCGTTTGAATGGAGGCCACGACCCGCGCAGCCAACCATTTGAGGTCACGACGATTGGCTCATTCATGGTCGAGAAGAATGAGCAGAGGTCCCCAAGCTCTTTGGTCACGTACGCACAGTACCGCGCAAATAACTCCGGAGAATCGCTTCGCTCAAAGCCCCCGCGCACTGAGAACCAGAGCGGGAGGGTGAAATGCCAGAGTGTCACCATAGGTGTTATCCCACGCGCATGGAGTGCCTCAAGGACCTTTCGGTAGTGTGCGATAGCTGCTTCATCGAATCTCCCCTCCTCCGGCTCGATACGCGCCCACTCTACTGAGAGACGGTGGGCGTTGTGCCCAAGCGACTTAGCAAGATCAAAGTCTTCTTCATAGCGGTGGTAGTGATCACATGCCCTTCCACATACCGGCACTCGCCCCTCTCGCGCTGCCTCCGCCCAATCAGTATTTTCGATACCGCCCTCTACTTGATACGACGCTGCGGAGGCACCCCAATAAAATCCTTTCGGAAATACTGTCTTATTGCTCGTTTCTTTCATATAACATTCGTTGTCAAAAATTGAGCGCGCGAGTACTTGCTTTTCATAGTCGCCACGGCTCCTTGAAAAGCTGGCGCACCCCAATAAAATCCTTTCGGAAATACTGTCTTATTACTCGTTTCTTTCATATAACATTCGTTGTCAAAAATTGAGCGCGCGAGTACTTGCTTTTCATAGTCGCCACGGCTCCTTGAAAAGCTGGCGCACCCCAATAAAATCCTTTCGGAAATACTGTCTTATTACTCGTTTCTTTCATATAACATTCGTTGTCAAAAATTGAGCGCGCGAGTACTTGCTTTTCATAGTCGCCACGGCTCCT
>JAYQPD010000010.1:0-34576 GCA_038145135.1 bacterium
GAGCTAGAGCTCCGTCACACGGCGTTATGACACCATCGCTATCGTCGGTTGTAGAAGTGGCGCCGAGTAGTGCGGTCGCCACGTACTCTTTGTCGAGGTGAAGAAATTCGGAAAGTTTCTTCGTTGCTTCGCGTCCAACACCGACAATAAGGAGACCAGTGGCAAAAGGATCAAGTGTTCCCGCGTGTCCGACACACCGCTCCCCGGTCTGCTTTCTCACTGCATCAACCACATCATGCGACGTGACGCCGGCAGGTTTGTCGATAAGCAGAAAGCCAGGGTGCATACTACTGCCCCTCAGTTGTAGTGGGTGGGGCAGGCTGAGGGCCCTCACCACGTTCGCCCCCATAGAGGTAGGCATCGGTCTTGAGTGCGCTTTGCGCGCGGATCAGTGCATCAATGGCTGTTCTGTAATCGTGTTCAATTATCGACTCTTGCGCGTCACGTACACGAAGTATGGTTTGTTTCTGCGCATCTGAACCCTCAGCAACCTGTGGGAGTCCAGTGCCGATTGCAGTAAGCAGTGCGCCAATGTATGTCATTACGCGCTGTTGTTCGGTGTTTTGTGTGAACTGTTCAATTTCTGTTTTGAGTTGACCAGAGACAGTATCACGGGTGTTTGCGATTGTGTTTTTGACATCTGTGAGTTCAGGGTGTGACTTTGCGAGTATCTCCTCTGCGCGTGTGATCGCGGCAAGCCTTCCTAGTATGTCAAGGCGTTCTTCGCTCGTGAAGTTTCCATCCTTGAGGACGCCGAGCACCTCATCAACTTGAGTGGCATTTAGGGACACTGCATTCGAAAGTGCTTCAGCTGACGAGGTTGCGTTGTCACGTACGATCAAATTGAGTTCAGAAAGACGGTTCTCGATGAGCGAGATCTGGTGCGCTGCCTTTGAATCGTCAGTCAGTGCGGTAAGCGACCCTGCCGGCTCAAAGACGCCGGTCTTCAATACGTAGAGCCAGCTTCCAGGCAGGGCGTTTCGTGCCATAACGCCAACCACCACCACGGCAAATATAAGGAGCCCGATGACCGCAACAATAAGATTTAGACGAAAAGATGAGCGTACTCGACCAAGTAGGCCGCCGGCAGTACTCGATGTCTTTGGATCAGGTGAAGAGGGTGATGTTGCCATAGTCTATATTAGGGGTAGTGTTGCTTCAGTGGTAAAGTACACGGCATATAATACAGTATACGCGCATGTCTAGCACTCCCTTTCAGGAGCACGAGGAAGTGCTCGCGTCGTATGACTATACCTACCCAGAGGAGCTCGTGGCGAAGGTAGGAGCAGAACCTCGTGAGTCAGCGCGGCTGCTGGTCTATGATCGTTGCAGCACAGAGATAAGTCTTACGACCTTCGCGTCACTTAGAGATCGTATACCTAAGGGCAGTCTACTGGTGTGTAACGATACCAAGGTCTTTCCCGCTCGATTTAAGGGAACGACCGTCCCTGGCGTCGGACGTGTCCGAGTAGTGCGACCGATCACTCTGACGGTGGTGGCGATTCGTAACAATGAGATCGATGCGCTCGCTTCGAGAGTACTCCGTGTTGGCGATCGCTTTGAATCGCACGGGGCCATCTTTACTCTCAGCAAAGATGGTGACAAGGTAATGACCTACCACACTGGCTTGAGGAGAGAGGAGATGCGTGATTTTTTGGAGAAGCATGGTGAGACACCATTGCCGCCGTATATTGCTTCACAAGAAGATGAGCGTGTACTCCGGGAACGCTATCAGACTGTGTTTGCCCGCCAGGAAGGTTCCTCAGCAGCGCCAACCGCGTCGCTCCATTTTTCAGCACACTTACTCGAGGAGCTTAGAGTGTCTGGTGTTGAGGTTGTTTTTCTGACACTCCACGTAGGACCAGGTACTTTTTTGCCGGTCTTACCAGAACACTTGGAGAGCGGACGGCTCCACGATGAGTGGTATGAGATCCCGTTAGAGACGATAGAGGCGGTCAAAGGCGCAAAGCGTAGAGGGCGAAAGGTGATCCCAGTAGGTACAACTTCTCTTCGTGCTCTCGAGAGTGCTTTTGATGAGAGTGGCGAATGTGTAGAGCGAGTGGGAACAACCTCACTGTTTATCCGCCCTGGTTACCAGTGTAAGGTTGCGGACGGTCTTATAACGAACTTTCACACCCCACGCTCGTCACTCCTCATGCTAGTCGATGCCATGCTAGGAGGGGACGGGAGGGTGTGGCGTCGACTCTATACACATGCCATCAATGCAAAATTCAGACTTTTCTCCTTTGGCGACGGCATGTTGATCATCTAAGCTCGATGAACTCTATTTTGTCTATTTCTAGTCAATAACTAGGTTCAGTTATACAATGGTGGTATGAGTGAAACATCACCGCACACATCTGAGGTGTCGGAAGCGATCGAGCATTTAAGTACTCGCCCACTTGGGTCTGTGAAGGTGATGATGGTGGAGGATGATCCAATAATTACTGGGTTGGTGACTGCACAACTGTCACGCGAGGGGTGTGTACCGTACTCAACACTATACAGTGATGAAGCTATCCATCTTGCAGAAAATTTTCAACCGCATGTGATCATCCTGGACCTCATGATGCCAACGCTCTCCGGTGAGGAATTACTCACTACACTGAAACAACACCCGAGCCTTAAGCACATTCCGGTCATTGTCTACACAAACAAGGGTGAAGAGATCGATCAGAGCAACGTGCTCGCGCTCGGAGCTTCAGCATATTTTGTGAAGGCATCCACCAATATCAAAGACCTGGTTGAGGCGGTGAAGCGTCTCGCTCTCAAATAGTGAGTTGAGCTCACCATAACGCCTGCTCAGGGAACTCTCACCCCTTTTCATTTTTAGGGACTTCGTGGAGCTTTTTAGTGTATTTGAGGGCTTTATGAACAGGCGAAAAACCCCTCACATACCCTCAGTGCTGTATGATGGAGGTGATTCACATGGCCGGGAAAATCCCTTGGTCGTTTGAACCTTGCGCTATGAAAGTTCTCACATTTGGTTGGGAATACCCACCTATCAAGAACGGCGGCCTTGGCGTTGCGTGTATGGGTCTGACAAGAGAGCTCATCTCGCTTGGGGTCGAGGTGATCTTCGTACTGCCACACGAACAGGATGTAGTGGGTGACCACCGTTTCTTGTTCGGATCGCAGTACGTTACGCCACCCGTACGTGTGCGTACTGTAGAAGGTATTGCGCTTGCTCCGTATCTCAGCTCGGCGTCAAAGATCTGGGGGTATATGGCAGACGGAACTCCGCGCTACTATGATCGTTCACTCATCGAGGAAGTGCATCGCTACGCTGCCGCTGCTGCAGTGATCGCCAAGGAGGAGGATTTTGACATGATCCACGCACACGACTGGACCTCGTATCTCGCAGGTATTGCAGCGAAGGAGGTGAGTGGCAAACCGTGTGTACTTCACGTGCATGCCACTTCGTTCGATCAGGCGGGCGGGTCCAATGTCGACCCAGAGATCTACAAGATCGAATCCGAGGCATTCAAAGAGGCCGATCACATCATTACGGTAAGTAACTTTACCAAGCAGCTCATTGTCGATAAGCATGCCGTTGATCCCTCTAAGGTCGAGGTTGTCCATAATGGCATCGATCGTTTTGATCCACCACGACTCGTACCGGTGCTTACTGAGCTCAAGGCAGCAGGGAAGCGGATCGTACTTTTCCATGGACGACTCACGCTTCAGAAGGGTCCCGACTATTTCGTTCGTGCAGCACGGAGGGTGGTGGATGTCGACCCGAATGTCATCTTTATCATTTCAGGAAAAGGTGACATGGAGCATCAGATCATGCAGCTTGTCGGACAGCTCGGCCTCTCATCGAATGTGAAGTTCGTAGGCGCGCTCTGGGATGAGGAGCGTGACCGCATGTACCAGAGCGTCGATCTTTTCGTGATGCCATCTGTTTCTGAGCCGTTCGGTATTGTTGCCCTCGAGGCCCTTTCTCACGGGACACCGGTGCTGGTGAGTAAGCAATCGGGTGTTTCAGAAGTGCTTGCGCACGTTCTCAAAGCAGATTTTTGGGACATTGAAGAGTTGGCGAACAAGATACTCGCAACACTTCGCTACGATACGCTCCATAGGCAGCTTTCGACCTACGGCAAGGATGAGTCACGCTTTTTGACCTGGAACAGGGCCGCAAAGAAGGTTTCCGAGCTATTTGGTAGGATATACGAGTGGTACAGGAAAAAGTTTGGCGATAGGTCCTAGTGTATTAGTGCAATGTTATCGGTCTGTCCGTATTTTCACGTTCATCAACCGCACCGCATCAAGCGGTATCGCGTTTTTGATATTGGAAAAGACCATACGTATTTCAACGACAATTCAGAGACTGATCTCAATAATCGCAAGATCCTACTTAAAGTTGCTGAGAAGTCGTATCTTCCCGCGACGCGTGTTCTCAAACAACTTCTTGATGAGCATCCGGAGTTCCGTTTCTCGCTCTCGTTCTCAGGTACCGTACTTGAGCAGTTTGAAGCGCATGCACCGCATGTACTCGAAGCGTTTCAGGAATTGGTGCGAAGCGGGAGGGTAGAGATACTTGCTGACACGTACTACCATTCACTGGCATTCTTCTACTCGATACCCGAGTTCGAGCGACAAGTGAAGCTCCACGAAGATACTATCTATCGACTTTTCGGCCAACGTCCGCGAGTCTTTCGTAATACTGAGCTCTCCTACTCGAATGCACTCGCAGGGTGGTGTGAGGATAATGGGTATACCGGTATCCTCGCAGAAGGGTGGGAACCGGTCCTGGGGTGGAGGAGTCCGAACCACGTCTATAATCCGGTCGGACGTAAAAAGATAAAGGTGCTCCTCAAGAACTACCGACTCTCCGATGACATTGCTTTTCGTTTTGGTGAAAAGAGTTGGGCTGGCTGGCCGCTGAATGCAGAGACCTTTGCATCCTGGGTGCATGCGCACCATGGGAATGGTACGACGGTGAACCTCTTCATGGATTTTGAGACGTTCGGCGAGCACCAGTGGGCAGACACCGGTATTTTTGAGTTCCTTAGACATTTGCCGCGTGCGCTCATGGCGCATCCTGATACGACCTTCAAGACACCAAGCGAGACGATCGAAGCGAATGACGCTGTCGGCGAGATCGATGTGCCACATGTGCTCACGTGGGCTGACACTGATCGAGACCTCACCGCGTGGGTCGGGAACGACATTCAACGCGACGCGATCGGGAAGATCTATGCGCTCGAGCGTGCAGTACTCAAAACAGGCAACCAGGCGATCATAGATGACTGGCGTACACTTCAAACATCGGATCATTTTTACTACATGTGCACCAAATGGTTCCAAGACGGCGATGTACATGCGTACTTCAGTCCGTACCAATCCCCATATGATGCATATATCGCTTTCATGAACGCGCTTTCTGATTTAGAATGGAGAGTACAGAACGAGGTAGTCACACGTGTTCACCAAAAACTGGTGCTTCAGCCGAAGCCGGTGCACAGGGACACACAGCGCACGAAACCTCGTGCACTGTGGGCGAGGTTGCTCTCCACCTTCCGCGCCCTCCTTCGTTTCGTTATGGGTTTATTTAGATAGCGTTCTATGGCAACAACTACAAAAGTAAAGAAGAGCACTACCACTACAAAGCGTCCTGCAGCAAAGAAGAAGCAGCCGCTTACTGTGGCAGAAGGAGAGAAGTGTTTCTGGGCATGCGATGGGCAGATCCTCGCAACACTCGTCGATCTTGAGCATGCGCTCGAGCAGATGAGTGGTGAGACCTTCATGCAACACGCAAATAGTGACAAGAATGATTTTGCAGCATGGGTTGAGTTTGTGCTCGAGGATAAGACCTGTGCGAATGGGCTTCGTCGCGCACGCTCTCAGGATCAGGCACGAACGTGTGTCAGTAAGCGTCTCGCATTCTACATCTAAGTCGCGACGCCGTTATTTTCTATGGCGCGCGCACTCACACTTGCGAATGGTTCACTTCTCGTCGGTATCGATACACGCGGATGTGTGCGGGATCTTTACTATCCCTACGTTGGTCTCGAAAATAACATCAGTAGTGGTGGTGGCACATTCCAACACCGTGTAGGCGTATGGGTATCGGGAACGTTGTCGTGGCTCTCTGACCCAGCGTGGCAGATCGATATCACCGCCTCAACTGAGGTGCTCATGGGTACCGTACGTGCCCACAACGCTTCTCTAGGGATCACGCTCATACTCGAAGATATGGTCCTCCATGACAAAGATGTCTTCGTACGAAACGTCACCGTAGAGAGTGATCGCGATGAGGGTCGTGAGATCCGTATCTTTTTTGCACAGCAGTTTCGCATCTCGGAAGACCGAAGTGGTTCGACCGGCTTTTTTGATCCTCGCGTGCACGCTATCGTGCACTATAAAGGCCCGCTCTTCTTTTTAGTGGGTGGTATGCAAGAGCAGTACACCTATTTTGATGATTACAGTATTGGTCTCTTTAACATGGAATCTCGCGAAGGGACGCACATTGATGCGGAGGATGGTGCGCTTTCAAAGAACCCTATTGAGCACGGCTCGGTCGATTCAGTTATCCGTTTTACTGCACATGTTTCTAAAAAGTCACCAGGTAAGGTGATCTACTGGATCGCCGCTGGTACAACACTCAACGACGTACATACCCTCCATGTCTCGCTCAAGGCAAATCGTATCGACCGCGCACTCAAACGAACAAAAGAGCATTGGAAGCGTTGGACTGCGCGTGCCTCGGTTCGTGAACTCGACATACTCGATGATGAGCTCAAGGAACTCTACCTCCATTCACTTTTGGTAGTACAGGCGCATGCCGACAAAGGTGGTGGCATCATTGCGTCATCAGATACCGATATCTTGAACTATGGTCGCGATACCTATTCATATGTGTGGCCGCGCGACGCCGCATACGCAGCGCACGCACTTGATGTCGCGGGCTACCATGAGACCGCGGAGCGTTTCTTTAGGTACGCAAGCAAGCTTCTCGAACGCGAGGGATACCTGATGCATAAGTATCGTCCCGATGGTGCACTCGGGAGTTCATGGCACCCATGGATCTGGAAGGGAAAACCAGAGTTACCTATCCAAGAAGACGAAACTGCTACCGTACTGTTCATGCTCTATAAGCACTACGAGCTCACCAAAGACGACGAGCTCATCTCTCGTCTTTACGAAGGTACGATCGCGCCGATGTCTGAGTTTCTCCTCCGATACCGCGACACAACACTCGGTCTTCCGCTCGAAAGTTACGATCTCTGGGAAGAGACGTATGGGATTTCACCCTATACGGCGTCCACCGTGTACGGTGGTCTAATGGCTGCCGCACTCTTTGCGCAGAAGCGACGCAATCAGGCGGATGCTAATCGGTATTTTGAGGCGGCTGAAACACTGAAGAAAGCGATCCTTGCACATCTCTTTGATCACGATCGCGGATACTTTTTGAAATACGTACGACGCGGTGAGGAAGGACTTGAAAAGAACTACACGATCGATATCAGTGGACTCCACGGACTCTGGTACTTCGGAGTGCTTACTCCGCATGCGTCTGAGCTTGTCTCTATGCATAGTGCCGTTGAGGCAAATCTCAAAGTGAAGACGGGTATTGGCGGGTATGTCCGTTATGAAGGTGACAACTACTATCGTCTTTCACCGCACGATCCCTCAAACCCATGGATCGTCACTACGCTCTTTGTGGCTCGGTATCGTATCGCGGCTGCACAATCGCTCGATGAGCTTCATGAGGTGCTCGGAATGCTTATGTGGGTCAAGGATCGTGTTCATAGGACCAACATGCTCTCAGAGCAGTACAATCCTCACAACGGAGAACCGCTCTCTGTTACTCCGCTCGTATGGAGTCATGCGGCGTTCATCATGGCTGTGCGTGAATACGCAGAGATGTATAAAAAGCTCTCCTAGAGCGCATCTCAAAAAAACGCCGCATGAAAGCTGCGTTACACTCCTATTTGTGACCCACTCGCTGACACATTATGTTCTGCGATCAGCTCAAGTAGTTCGAGTGTTGGGCAGCGACCGACAGTTCCGCGAATGGGGAAGTGTCGGTCGAGGTAAGCGCTGTTCGGCTCGATGCTGAGTGAAAAAGAACTAGCGCGGCATCGCCAGGGTCGTAGAGTGAACGATCTTGGATCAGGTGGATCCAGCGTCCCTCAACGTGTATGCTTGCCGCCCAGATGCCGCCCTGGACCGGCTTGAAGTAATACTGTTTCATCACTGTCCTCGTTTTGAGTTGAAACGAAAAGAGCCCGCGGAAGCGGGCTCTGTTCTGGAGGATCCGTTTTCGTTTCATCCATAACACAACCCACTTCCGGGCTTTGTAAGGACGACGAGGACGAACTGAGATCTCTTCATATATTTCTTATATCATGGAACAGGGAGAGGACAAAATCAGGTCGAGGGATGAATTTCAATATACCGTTTCTTCCAGGCGCGTTTGAACTTCTCGACCGTGAGTGTGCCATTACCTGAATGTTCGGCAGGATCATTGTAGTGAATAGTGTCTCCGTCGATGCTATTTATAACGACGAGGTGTGGAATCGGGTTAGTGGGCTCGAAGGTGTAGTGCACTGAGGCGATGACCGGCCCTTTTTGAACCGCCTTCTTGAATGATTCGAACGCTGCGTCAACAGTTGATCTGCCAAGATCAGTTGCTTCGCCATCGAGTCCATACTTCCGTGCAAGTCCAATGAGGCCAGCATATGACCACCCGACATTGTCGATGTATGCACCGGATTTGATACCTTGATCGAGAAGGATATCAACAGTCGTTGTGTGTGGTTTATAGTACTCGACCAACATGCCAAGACTGGTGACCCCACAGGCGACCTTCTTCCAGTTCGCTGGCGTGACATCATCAAACTGGGAGAAGAAGGGGACAGTTCGGATGGTATCAGACACCTCAAGAACTGTCTCGGGTTCTAATACTGGAAACGCAGCGTTGTCTTTGGTTGTGATGTGTTCGGGTTCTTCTTGCTCAGCTATTTCCGTATCAGGTTCGTCTTCGTCATCATTGTCAGCCAGCTGAATATCGGTCGCTTCTTCGGCGTTAGCAAGCGTCTCAGTTTCATCGTCTTGAGTTATGGGTGCTTCGGAGAGTGTTTCGTCACCTTGGATGCCGCGAGGAGCGCGGAGTATCTCATCTTCAAGGTACGCAACTGCAAGCTCGATCTGCGAGGGGTCGAGTGCGGGGAGGGTGGAGCTGATGTCAGCTTCAGTATAGGCAGTGTAGAGTTTGCTCCCTTCGTCTGGAAGTACTTCGTGGGCAAAGGTAGGGGATACACGAACGAGATTACTCGCACCGACACACACGCTACTTGCCACCACGACAATGAAGAGCTTCTGTATGAGCACAATGGGACTAGTGTACCGTCAACTGATATCTTGTCACAAGTCAAATAGTGTTGTGAGGTTTGGAAGTTGCTCTATCTAGTCTTGGACAGTCACTTTAGTGCCAAGAGGTGCCCAGTTATAGAGCGTATGTGCGTCTTCAGGACTCAAGTTCACACAGCCATGTGAGTAGGGGTGACCAAAACTATTGTGCCAGTACGCACCGTGCACTACGGCACCTCCTTGTGTGAAGTAGAGATTCCACGGAACGCCCGGTAGATCATAGCGTTGTTTATCAATGAGGTTGGGGAGTGGGCCTTGCATGTAGCGACTTGGCGTTTTTTTGTAGACTGTGAAGGTTCCGCGTGGTGTCGGTGTAAGTTCGAGGCCGGTTGAGATCGGTACGTCCATAAAGAGCTCGTCACCATCGTATGCGTAGAGATGCTGCTCACTTCTATCAACCACGATCCGCTTACTCGTCGTCGCGAGTGATTCACTGGTACTTGCATGTTCCCACACAGTCTTATCACCTTCGTCATACACAACCTGCACATAGTCAGCGCTCACATACCAATCGCTCGTGACGCGCTCAGGGTAGCGAAGCCACTCATCAAAGACGATCTTGTACCAAGTTGTGCCATCATGTTCCACCTTTCCTCCGATCTTGAGCACCATGCCGTTTCTAAGCTGTGAGACCACGGGGAATTCCGTACCTGGGCCAGAGCGAACACGGAGGCATTCACCTTCGTAGTGTGGTCCGCAGCTGTCGGTCACCTCCACGTATTCGAACATGAGTTTTGTGACCGGCAATACGACCGCTTCTTCTTCAGGAGAGCTCGGTTCTATAATGACTGCCTCCTCATCCTCCACAAACGGAGTAGCAGGCGCTTCAAGGGAAGTAGGTGAGGTGGTGGCGATTGGGCTTGGTGTGAGGTCTGAAGGTGCTTCGGCAATGCTACTCCAGAGCCAAAAACTTATGACCACCACGCCGATACCAGCGAGAAACGCCCCAGAGTACCGCAGTATGTGCTTTGAATGATGACGCTTCATTAATAAGAGTATAGCTCGCTTCTTGGTATCTACCAGTGCTTAAACAGCTGAAATGAAAATCCCCGCACACGCTGTGTGCGGGGTGACTCTTTGTTACTTTCCTCCGAGTAACGTGAGAAGGGTACGGTGACGCTCGAGGAACTCGAGATCACTCACGATCTCACCGAGAAGTGTTGCGGGAACGCCACTGGCACCCATCTTGAGCGCGCGCACCAGTTCGATCTTCTGATTCGTCACTGGTGTTGCCGCCTCAACGGCGCGAGCGACCTTCGTAAGTGCCATCTTGGCGGGAGCTGACGCGCGCGCCGGGGCCTGCGTCTTCTTGCTCACGGCCTTCTTGCGCTTGATCTTCTTGAAGCGTCGCTTCTCCGGAATGGCGTCAGCCGGCTTCGGCTTTCCATTCGAATCAACGAGCACCACCCACGACCTGCTCTTATCGCGGCGAACGAGGCCTTTGGCCTCGAGGCGCTTCAAGAGCTGGGTAACGGTGTTGTTCGCGATACTCAACTTCTCCTTGAGGAACGCGTAGCTCGCGTTCTGCTCCTTGGTGATCACGTCGGTAGCTTGCTTAGCGAGCTTCCGCCAATCGGTTGCCTTTCTTTTAGCCATGTACAGTCTCCTTGTTTTGACTGCCGCGATACTACACAACATAATGTTCAGTGTCAATAGTATATTGACAGACACTAAAATATACGATTATATGCTTCCTGGTTCCCAATTCACAATTGGTATGGTCTTTACATAGATCACAGGAGATCGGTTTCCATGACCCAATTTATCGGCACCACCACCGAGTGTGTGCGTCACTACTTTGAGGGCGTCCAGGATAATGAGAATGATCCCAAGAATAGTGCGCTTGCTGAGTTTCTAAAGATCCCGTATGCGCCAACTATTCGTCGATGGATGCTAGGTGAGATTGCCCCGATCGGGCAGCTCCTCATCAAGGTGCGGTATTTTCTGCAGTCGCAGGGGTATGTCGTCACTGAGCTTGTTGCTCTCGACCCCGAGGTTGCCTTGCTCGGAAAATGGTTCGCCTACGGTGAAATGACCATCGATGAGGTGGCTACGGTGCTCGGGTACTCATCGACAACAGGTCGTATTATCCAAACGCTGGTAGTACTGAGAGGTGAGTCAGCGCCTGCAGGCTCTAAGATGCGTCGCATCAAAAGATTTATCGCTGCGCGTGCACCGTCTGCAGCGGTTGTTCCACTGAAGGCGCCTCCACACAGGGCGCCACACAAGGCTTCCGCGGCAGTGCGGGGTAATACTCACGGCGGACGCACACAAGATACACCTCATCTACACGAGGATGGGCGTGCAATGCGCGTTCTACTCATGAATGCTGCAAACGATATCGCAAACCTCACGAGGGTTGCTGAGTTCCTCGTTTCACCTGAGTGCACCGAAGAAGATCGTGCGCAACTCCACGAGTTGGCAGGTCCTGATGGTGTACTCACACTTATAGCGCGCCTTGCACCACTGTGTAGCGAGACCGCGTTTCGAAAACATGCTCACGATCTGATCAAAGGGGATACACATGGATGAGATCAAGGAACTAACCGAACACGGAGATGGAGTCTCACGTGTGAAGGCGCCTGTGGGACGGATGTTGGTCAAGACGATCAACGACCAGTATCCCACACTGCTTGAAGCACTACTCGAGTTGGTGCAAAACGGCATTGATGCGAACGCCTCAAGTATTGCGGTACTTGTGGACAAGAAGAAGCGATCCTTGATCGTGTGTGACGATGGTGACGGTGTCTCTAAGGCAAAGTATGAGGCAGCGTTGCTCTCTGTCATGTCGTCGAATAAGACGCGCGACAAGATCGGCCAGTTCGGTATGGGTATGCTGTCGCCGGTCGCGAAATGCGCCTGGCACACGCTCACCTCATGCGCGAAAGGAAGTACGACTTTCCTTGAGTGGTCGTTTGACACCAGGGAGATCGAGAGGCAACTCGATGAGGTCTATGTACCGCATCGAGAACGTACTGATCTCCGTTCGGTACAAGATCCGCGTGGCAAAGAAGGGGGTGTGCATATCGTCGAGTGGCAAACACTCGTTGAGGTGCATAAGTATACGACCGATCGTTTCGTGAGTCGTTTACCTTCTGCTCAGGGTGTGTTCGATCAGATCGTCGGCAAGTACCGCGAGAAGCTGCTCGAAAACAACGTGAAGCTCGCCATCACCATCCTCACTGAACGTGGTGAACGTGATGTGAAGATGGGGTATGCTGAGCCATACAACGGCCGCCGCCTGCCTGCGTTCACGATCAAAGGTCCTGATGCGGGAACGACGTATTTCAACCTCTATCTCGCTCGCAAGAATGAGAAGGGGGCGTTTGTCGGCCAAGGGGTATCCATTGGTGAGGCAGACAATGCGTATCGTTTCCCATTCAAGATGTTCGAACGCTCGCTTGACCGTGTCTTTACTCGAGATGTGGTGGATGCACTGAATTCCGGTGTGTTTGAAGGCGATATTCTGACCGAGCGCGCGAAGCTTCACTCGAACAGAAAGAGCTTTGTCCATGGGGACTCGCTCCTAGGGTTCTGCGAAGCGATTGAAGAGTGGTACGAGAAGGTCGGCAAGGAGCACTACGATGCTGCTGTCGACGCCCGTGCTGAAGAACGGTATAAGGAGCTCGGTGAGGATCTGAAGCGTACCCTTGAAGGGTTCCTCTCAAATCCATCCTATGCTGATCTTCTGAAGCCACTCATGAATGGTGTTGTGGTTGGTGTACGACCCGTACATCAAGATGATGGTGATCATCGGATGTCGCATGGTTCGTCAGATTCTGACGGATCCGGTGGCTCGGGTGGTGGCTCGTCAGATTCTGACGGTTCTGGCGGAGCGTCGCGGCGTCGTCGTGACTCCAGTGATCCTCCGAAGCGTCGTAGTCGCGCTAAGGTACAGAGTCGCAAGCTCGGTCTTGAGTTCGA
Organism: bacterium; assembly: GCA_038145135.1. Lineage (GTDB taxonomy): Bacteria > Patescibacteriota > Minisyncoccia > Phycocordibacterales > UBA918 > JAYQPD01. Next base: position 13,303 of record JAYQPD010000010.1, read on the forward strand.
CTACCGTGAGATCTACGACGAAAAGGTCTTGTGGGCCTACGAACCCGGCGTCATTATCTTCAATACGCTCCACTCTCAGTGGCGTGCGTGTGAGAAGAGTTTGCGTCGGCAACGGCAGCTCCAAGAGCTCATCAGCATCAAGGCGATCATGTTGCAGGTGATGCCTGAAGGTGAGTGGCGCGATCATGCTCAGCTCTTTGCACAAGAGATGATCGATCCCATCATCTACCTCCTGCTCAACTCCCCGAACTTCCAACAGACGAGTCTGAGGAAGGGAAGGGGTGAGTAGGTCGATCTATAAGTACCTTGTGACCCGCAGCCATCAGGCTGCGGGTTTTTCATTATGTCGTATAACACGGCAGTGTATTGAAAAAACTGTGTTTTTAGGTAGAATATGCAGGTTCAGAAATGAACACATTCCGCGATAGCGTATGCATCGTGAAATGACGCAAATTGAAAACAACATACATTCCGCGATAGCTCAATGGTAGAGCAGCTCCCTGTCACAGGCAGCCTTTCAATGAAAGTTGAAACGGAAAAAGAAAGTGAATTGCTGGAAGCCCTAACGTATAGGCGAGGGTAATCAGCAGCCAAGCTTCACACCTATCGGTGTGTTGAAGGTTCAGAGACTATCCTTATGGGAGTAGTCCTGTAAGTCACATTACAGGCCGAAGCGCTTTCCACCCTCAATTTTGTCACGACAAGATCGGGTGATGATATAGTCCATGCCCTAGGAAACTAGAGGATAAATGTAAGGAGTTGGTTCCAGGTTCGAGTCCTGGTCGCGGGGCCAAAAAAAAAATCGCCGGGAGGGGCGGTTTTTTTTTTGTGCACGAAAAAAATAGAAGCAAATATAATGGAAAGGAGATAACTGAGTATATCGCACGAAGCGCAGCGAGTACGATACGAAGGGTGTACCGTCCATGTAATGGAAGAGTCCTGGTCGCGGAGCTCGAAACAGTTAACCCCGTGCGCGTATGCGCCGGGGTTTTACTGTTTCCTCCGCGTGCTGGACGAGTTTCGAACTTTCTATATTGCATTTGACACTGCTTGAGTATTGTAGTTATCATAATTATGATAATACTTATGGATGAAGAAGTGCAAAAAATGATAAGAGAAGCTGGTCTCGCTTTTAATAAACGTCGACAGTGGGACAAACCAACAAAGCCGGAGCAACTGACACAAGACTTTATCGAAAACTTACTTGCCAATACGCCAGATGATGATTTGGTTTTCAAGATTCTTGATTGCGTCGATGGAATTGTTGGTAGAGATTATTCAAATCAGTTTGATACCGTGATGTCTTTACCTGATGGTTTTATTGCAATTTGGATCACGTCGAGAGTAGATGGTGAAATAATGAATGGTGGTTATAACCAATATTTTTTCAATAGCTCAGGTCAGTTTACCGATGCAGCACCCCATGCTTTTAGGATGATTGGATCAAAGGACAGAGCTGATATTCATGAAGAGGCAAACATTCTCCTCCATAAAAATACGGAGAAGTTAGGAGAGTATTGGAAGCAAAATACCATTGATTCGTTTTTTGGTTCCTATAAGGAAAAGGTCTTCGACGAGTTGGATAGTAGATATTGTCAGATAAAGGATAGTTTATACGACCTACAAGTTACGTATATACGAAATAATCCTGATACTTTTGTTTTCGTTGCTCAATAAATGAAGATAATTGTCGGGTTCCGGTAGGAACTTCTCTCATTACATGAGCAGTATAGGTTATCGATATTTCAGTCCACGTATTCCTGAAATATCTGATGAACCTTTTCGAATCCTACTGAACGTGCTCCTAGCACGTTCTCCATACGGAGCCAGAACGATAAAATCCACCCCGAGGGATGGATTTATATCGCTGGCTCCGCGTGTTGGACGAGTTTCGAACCTTGGATTGGTTCAGTATTGAAAAAGAATTGGGGTATTTTGAGTTTACAAAATGAAAAGAACCCCTTTGTTTAGACTCGCGGGGTTCATAGTTTACGAGTGTTGATCGGTTAGACTCGACCGTAGAGTTCGTCTGTCGTGGTGGTGTCCACCTTGACGACAGGATGATCGGTGTAGCAGACACGCTCGACGATGTCGAGCACCTGCTCCGAGAGCTCGGTTTCCCAGTCGTAGACGGGAGCGAGATGGAGACTGATGCAGTTCAGGTTCACCTGAATCCGCGTCACGCCGTCGATGTTGGCGATCTCCTTGACGAGCTCACGACCTTCATCGGTCAGATTGTTGAGGTACTGCTCCGAGTTGTCCCTCAAGGGAAGGAAGAACTCCTCCGCGTTGCTGCGAGCCATCAGGCGGCTGCGAACGTGGATCTGAGCGAAATTCGTGCCAGTGGCAACAAGGATCTTGGTCATCGTCTATTCCTCTTTCATCATCGCTAGGAATCATCCTCTAGCTGAACGTAATAATAGCACATTATATAAAATGTGTCAAGTAGTGCTCCGCGACCAGGACTCGAAGACCTTGCCAGCTATTTTGAAAAATAGCGACAAGGTGTACTGAAGTTGTAAACTTCGAGTCCTGGTCGCGGAGAAGATTTGACACAATGTGTAACATATGATATAAGTTAATCAGAAATGATCAAAGAAGGGAATGGGTATGTTCAAAACACCATCTGTCGGAACCTCTGTAGGAGGAAGGGTGATTGCTGAAGTTGGCACGCTCGTTGAATTCGGCATCAAAAACTACCTTCTGCCTGCCCTGATGAAGGATGAAACGTACACCGTCCTTGTCTGGAGTGATGGAGAATATCCTGAAGGCCCGAGATCGTGGGAGCCAGATGACGTGAAGGCTGCCAACGCGATTGCGCACTCAGTGCGTATGCCTGTTGCGAGGCGTGGCATCGGAAGTGACGTCATTCACGTCCAAGGTGTTGACCAGGAAGGAAGCTACACGGCCAAGCTCTTCTATAACGAGAAGAAGCATACCCACGGTCGGCAGGATGAGCTTCATAGATAGTTGTCACATCGATCCCCTCAAAGCTGTCGAATTCGTTCGACAGCTTTTTTATATATTTTGGTACGTAGTAACTAAACCACTGACAACCCATACTGTTCGATACGGAAGAGTCCTAGTAGCGATGCAACATTGACATTACTTGATATTAGTGTTATTTTCACGTCAGCACACCATATCGGTATGCTCTTCAAATAAAGGGAATAGAGTAGATGAGCCTTCTTTTTGCTCTTGCGATCGGCTTGATCGCTGCGATCTTCCTACCTCATGGCACCTACGTTGACGGCCCATACGGGGACATCGACCCGAGTGCCTTTCTGTGGACGGGTGTTTGGTTTTTAGTCGGCATGTTTGCCGGTTCGATCGTCAGGTTTGTCGGCCCGAAGCGCGAACACGTGATCACGCTCCTCGGCACAATGGTGATCCAGGTCCTCAGGACCGGCATCCGTCTCACGTTGCCGTGGCCGTTTGGCTGGACACACCAGATCGTCAGTACAGAAGTGCGCGCGAACAAGGTGAAAGTGCAGATCAAGTCGAAAGACAATCTCGTTTTCAACTTGCCGGTCACGATTCAGCACCGTGTTACTGATGGCCTCAAATATGCCATTGAGCGCAAGAACCCCGACGAACAAATGGTGAACCTTGCCGTCGCCGCAGTGCGTGGCGCTGGCAACACCATGGAGTTTCAAGCAATCTATGACGACAAGCAGCATGTAAAGGTGATGGCCGACGAAGCCATTGCGGGTCAGCTGAGTTCGTTCGGCATGGAGATCGTTGAGCTCGTCATCGAGGACCCTGAGCTCCCACAGTCGCTTTCCGACTCACTGAACAGTATCCGCGAAGCGGAGTACAAGAGGCAGGCAGCGATCAACGAGGCGAAAGCCACGTATGAAAAAATGGTTGGCGAAGCCCGGGCTGAGACGGAGAGTCTTCGGCTCAAGGGTGCCGGCGTTGCCAGCTTCCGTCTTCTTGTTGCCGAAGGTAACGCAGCGGCGGTCGCCGTCATGCAAGGCAAACTTGAGGTGAAATGGACTGAGGAAACTGTTGGCGAAGGTGCTGATGCGACGAAGGTCAAGATCCCCAAGTTCGTCGATCCGCAAACCAAGCAAGAAAAGAAGATCGAAGAACTCGATCTCGATCCACGTGTCATTCTTGAGTTCTTCAAGGTCATTGACAGCAACGATGCTATCCGTGACGCGGCATCAAAACCTGGTACGGTCATCATTGCGCCGGCCGGCGGCAGTGGTCATGTCGACCTTGCTCAGGTCGCCGCCATGACCGTCCCCCCGCTACGTAAAGCTGCGTAACCAGCGTGTGCCGCCCAATAACTTTGGGCGGCTTTTTCTTTTTATGCATAGTAGGCTGCTATACTGCTCTCATATGAAAAACACCTATCTCAACCTTCCAATACGGAACGTGGCAGACACCGACTCCTTTATGAGAGCGCTTGGGCTCGAAAAAAATGATACATATAGTAGTAACGACACCACGAACGCAAAGATAAATGAAAACACTTTTCTCATGCTGTTGGAGGACAAACGTTTCGCTACTTTCGTTGACGGCTATCCAGAACCAGTAAATAACAATCTAACCATCGCTCTTGAGTTTGAATCACCAGAAGCTGTTGACGCTTTCTTCCAGAAAGCAATCGGAGCAGGTGCTAAGGAGGTCACGAGGCCAAACCCAGAGGCAGAAGCGTTCATGTACGGAAAAGCGTTCAGGGATATCAATGGTCATGTCTGGGAACTCTTTACCTTCATCGCTGAAATGCCGAGTTAGTTCTTCTGGTGTTATTGTGTACTCAGTATCTGGTTCGCAGGGCATGAAAAAAGGGCATTTTATGCCCTTTTTTCATGCCCAGGACGTGCGGTGGTACAATCATCAGCGATGCACGGGAACGCGTATGGAACTGTCTTTTACGATCGCGCGCAACGGCGCAAGTTTTACGTACGTTCAGTAGTACTTATTGTGGGGAGTATCATCGCGTTTACACTCTTCCATGTATTCACGGTACTAACGACACCGGCGACGCTGTCGTATCCCGCCTCGCTCCCGACAGCACTTACTGCCACAACGTCCATACCAGAAAAGACCATCGCACTGACGTTTGATGATGGGCCGAATGAGCGCACCACTGTGCGCATCATGGACATACTCGAGAGGTACCACGTTCCCGCAACCTTTTTCTTCACTGGTGAGAACATGATCGAACATCCTGAGATCGTGCGTGATGTGTACGCACGAGGATTTGAGATAGGGAACCACTCCTACACTCACGACGAAGAGATCCATCTCTCACAAGAGCGAACTGTGTGGGAACTCAATGCGACCAATAAAGTGCTCGAGCAGATCATCGGACACCACACCGTACTGTTTCGCCCACCATACCTCGCTGATATCGAGGATGAGGAGCGGGAGATCTTACCGCCCGGTACTCCAGGAGTGCCAAATTCAGTGGCGTGGGCGGAGTCACTCGGATACATTGTCGTAAATAGCAGGGTTGATTCAAATGACTGGGGTACCGATAGTGCGCGTCAGATCCTGTGGGATGTATTTGGCTCACTCAATGACGGACATATTGTCCTCATGCACGACGGTGGGGGACATGACCATGAGTACGCCATCGAGGCGCTTCCAGTACTGATCGACACACTCCAAAAGGACGGCTACACCTTTGTCACCGCTGGAGAGCTCGCCCACCTCTCACGCACTGAAACCATGCCTGAGATGACAGCAGCCGCTCGAGTTGAGGCACTTCAGTTCGCAACACTCGGGTATGTGATCGCGTCTCTTGGTACGTTTGTTCCTACTGTACTCCTCCTTACGCTCATCATCGGTATGGGAAAGCTTGTGGTGATGCTTATGCTTTCCTATGGAGTGCGCCCACGAGACGATCTACGAGCATGGCACGGCGGCGTTTCTGTCCTCATTCCTGCATACAATGAAGCAGCTAATATTCGCGCAACCATTGAAAGCGTACTCCAGAGTTCACACCCAACGATCGAGATCGTGGTGGTGAATGATGGGTCTCATGATGACACATCATTCATCGTGGAACAGATAGCCACAACGAGTAAACGGCGGATACGGCTTATTGAGACCGAGAATTTTGGTAAGGCAGTGGCTCTCAACACTGCGCTCAGTTGTGCTCTCTATGACGTAGTGGTCGCCATCGATGGTGATACGGTAGTTGATGACCATGCGATCTCATGGCTCGCGGCACACTTCAACGACGAACGTGTTGGTGCGGTGGCAGGGAAGATCTGTGCGATCAGAACGAACAGTTTTGTTGGAGTATTCCAGGACATTGAGTATGTACTCAGTCAGAATATTGAAAAGTCAGCTTTTGGCCGTGTGAATGCAGTTGGGGTCATACCCGGTGCGCTCGGTGCGTGGAGGAAGGATGACCTTATCCGTGCCGGTGGCTTCTCAGGGGACACCTTTGTCGAGGATCAGGATATGACACTCGCTCTCCATGCCCTTGGGCAAGAGGTGCGCTTTGAACCTCGCTCACTCGCGTTCACTGAGGTTCCCGCTACTGTCTCGGGGTTCATGCGACAACGTACCCGATGGATATTTGGCAGTATTCAATGTCTCTGGAAGTATCGTTTTGGATTCTTCATGTTTGAACGCGCGCCACTGAGTTTCATTATTCTTCCGCACAATCTTGTGTTCACTGTACTCCTCCCGCTTCTCTGGCCGATCGTGGACGCAACTGCACTCTATCTCTTAGTTTCGCATAGCTGGGCGCTGTTGTTTGGGAGTTATGTGGCGTATCTGCTGTTCGATCTGATCTATGCTGTCGTTGGTCTCATCCGCGAGCGCGGGAAGTGGGGTCTGGTATTCTTGGTACCGTTCCAGCGCCTCTTCTACCGATTCACTCTCTCACTGATCATTTTCTACTGCTTTGTAAAAGTACTTGAAGGCACTCGTGCCTTTTGGCACAAGCTCGACCGAGTGGGGGCTGCGACGGAGCTCTATACCCACACAAGCCAGGTATTTAGAGAACAACGCGCTACCACGCTACAGGTGAGGTCGTGATGATATCTTTCCAGGGACCTTTTGGCACCTCATCTGCGTTCACGAATCTCCAGGTGGTCTTTCCGACATCTTTGATCTTGAGACACTCTGCGAGTGCTGGCGAGACATCGAGTCCAGCCTCTTCGCCAAAGGTGTTCTCTGGCTCTTCTGCATCACCGAAGACATACTCAAAGTCATCTTCTTCTCCCGGACCGACATCTTCCCACTGTCCGTAGCAGGTCTGTCCGTTTGCGCGTACCTCCACCCAGTGATTCTTGAGGAGCGATTCACCGTCAGACACCTCGGTGTACCACGGGATCTCTTGGGCATCCTTCTTCTGCTCGCCGTCTTCGTCGAGGTCGTTGTAGGGGAGGGCAACGTAGAATGGATTTTCTTTTGGTGTGAAGTCACATGGTGCATAACCACACCGGTCGTGTGGATCATCAGTGCCGCCATAGTGCTGTTTCCAGTTACCGTCCCATGCACTCTGGCTATTGGCGATGTGGTCATTGCTTCGATTTGCGCGCTCACCGACCCAAAAGACCGTGGTGATGGCTGGTTTAAGATCTTGGTCGCTTACACTTGAGGTAGATCTCTGGAACGCATTAAACAATCTCTCCAGTGCAGACTCCAAGGAGGTAAGTAGTTTGATGAGTAGTGTTTGTGAAGCGTGGTCAGTAACTTCGACATGCCCCACTTCAGCTGCATGAGCGTAGGGTGCGCTCGGGAACATTGCGTCACTATGACCAGCTGTCGGAAACGGGAACACATACGTGAGAGCAATCGCCAGTATTAACGAGAAAAACATGTACCGAGCGCTCGGTACGAGTAGGTGGCGTAGTGCAGAATATTTCATCACCCAAGTGTATCTCTTCATATCAGAAATGAAAACAACCCCGATGTCCGCAGTAAAGCATTTCTACGACATCGAGTTCGATCTAGCGACCCTTCTGGTAAGGAGGTCACGGAGTTCCTGAAGGATACGGCCCTGCATTTTAGCGGGGCCTTTTCTGTTATCGGCAGGAGATTATGTATTTGTGGTACACTTAGAGTATGAAAGCGTTCGTACAGAACCATCCGTTCTGGTTCGTGATCGCTGTATTCGCCGCAGAAAGTCTCCTGGCGATCCCATTTGTTGTTGTCTACAAACTGCTTGGGCTTGGCATCGAGCCACTTCGCCTTATCATCCCGATCGCTCAGTCGGTGTTCGTTATTGCGGTCATCTGGTACCTAGGATGGTTTCGGCAGGTTGGATTCATTTCTCGTGTAAAGAATGTACATGTACTGTGGGTTCCGCTCGTCGTGGCTTTTGTCCCGGCACTCATGTTTGGAACGGTCGAGATTGCTGCGCAGGGAGTACTCTTCTACACACTCGCTATCTTATTTACCGGTATCAGCGAGGAGGGTTTGGCACGAGGCATCATCTTGCGTGCACTTCTCCCAAAGGGTCTATGGCCCGCACTCCTCGGCGCAGGTTTTCTTTTCAGTATCGGACATTTCAGTAACTTGGCGTTTGCGGAGTTCACACTTCTCGATATGGTCGAGGTGCTCGTGAACACTTTTGGATTTGCGATACTCTACGGGGCGGTGTTTCTGAGAACTCTAAATATTCTGCCACTCATTGCACTCCATACCCTTGAGGACTTCATCTATGTGGTGTCTGGTACTGCAGGACCGTTTGCGACACATCCACTTCCTACTAGCATCCATATCACCATTGCGGTTATCGGTATCGTGTATGGACTCTATCTCGTCCGAGATCTCGATGCGAAGGAAGTGTTAGACGAGATACAGCGAACGTAATGACTTTGTTATTAAGTTAAGACAAACATCATGTCAAAAATAAAGATCGAACAGCATAGTGGATCAGGTATGCTGTGGTGCGCAGGATGGTTATTCTCGATTGGGTACCTTCACTTGAGTTTCTGGCAGGGAGTGTTAGCCGTTGTACTCTGGCCCTACTACCTCGGCACTCATTTTTAGATGTGTAATGTTGAGAGCCGTCTGGCCAAGTACCAGACGGCTCTTTTGGAATGATGATCAGCGCTGCTCTTCTCGGATATTTGAACCGTCTGCGTTCGTGCGAAACACCCGCTCGCTACCTTGTGCTAAGACTGTTACCTCGTATCCTGGGGTGATCGTCGCAAGACAACTCTCTGCTGCTCCACCAAGTCCGAGACAACCATCTGACCACTCTTGTTCGTATGCACTCATAACAATGACCGCGCCTACACGTATGCCAAGTTCAGTTGCAACCTTATTTTTTACTGCATTCACTGCATCAGGAACAGGGAGGTTGTGTATGCTGCCAGGAGGGGCGTTATCTGCTGAGGTATGCACGTCGCCATTGTCATCCATATGTTCTTTCATCTCGTCGAACATTATCTCTCCCTCATCAGAAGTAACAGCATCCATATGCTCTTCCATCTCTTCGTACATATCGTCTCCGTCGTGCATCACTCCCATCATTCCAAAGCCGCCGTATTGACGACCCGTGATGCCAATAATGACTATGAGTAGAAGGCCCACCAGGAGCGCAATGATCAAATTTTTTTGTGTCATACACCTTCAAGTATATGTCGTTTTGTGACACAGGCAATACTTCATAAGAGCGTTACAGCTCTTGTTCTGGTCAACGGGTGTTAGCTCATCTTTAGTACACCAGAGGTGATCTCTTTCTCGTAGCGCGTGTAGCGCGTGTCGTTTGGTGAGTGTTTGTAGTTGATGCGCGTGATCGTGATACTGTAGCTGTTTTGCATAAGACCCTTCATTTCAATAAGGACACTGAATGTAGCAGTTGCTCCTTTGGGTATCTTTGCATAGCGCAAGGTGCCGACTGTCACCTCGGTGACCTTCGTGCCGCGACTCGAAACACTCGCAGAGCCGATCTCGGCTTCCTTTGTGCCTTCGATCTGGTATACAAAACCCGCGGGCTTTTTGCCCGAAGCGACCGAGAGAGGAAGGTAGACTATATCTGCGACTGCAGTTATTGAAATACTAAGGAAGAACGAGCCGAGAGCAGTATCGGGCCCATCGGGGTTCTTGATCCGCTTAAAATGTTTGCTCGACTTCGTCACACGAATAGCAACCGCATCTTTTGTGGGAGGAGTTTCGGTAAGCTTGGCGAGTTTGGCGCGGAGTGTCGCGACCTGCTCTTGAAGTGCTTGAATGCGTTCTGAAGTAGTTGATGCTGAACTTTGTGTCATAGGTGCATTATAGACTACGGATCTGTCTTTAAGCGTTATGTGTGTTCAAGAGTGTGGAGTGCGCGACCGCAGTGCCCATGAACTCAACGCCATCTGAAAGAGATGAGTGGGCAAGACCACAAACACAAAGGCGAGCACCACCCATGCTTGTGTGTAGTGAGGGAGCCACGAGAGGAGGTGGGAGTGAAATATCAAATTGTAATTTGTCGCGTCAGAGCTGTCGGGGGTCACAAAGAGTGTGATGACGATGAATGTGATGATGAGTATGAATAGTGAGTAGAGGAGGGAGCGGTGGGAAGTGATGAGATGGTAGGTAGCAAGAAGCGCGATGAGTGCCGAGGTGTGCACGATAAGTGTGGTAAGGGTATAGAGTGACGTAAGTGAGTGTTCGAAGACAAAGTGGGCGAGGGTGACCCCAAAGAGATACTTCGTACCGATCACCACCATGTATCCGAGTTGTCCGAACAGGATGATATTTAAAAACCCTTTGAGCGCGCTGTAATTCTTGAAGTAGAGAAGTGCTGCAAGAATGATGGGCGCAGTATCGCAGTACCAGTAGTACTTGGTGTACGAGAGTGGGACACCAATAAAGAAAAAGTTTCCGAGGATAACCACCACTTGCACCGCGAGGAGAAGTGATAGTGCGTATGTGCGTGAGAGAGGCATGGTGGATATGGCACCACGTCGGAGCCTATTTCAGAGCTGCGTAGTGCGCTACCACATAGTAGTCTTTTCGGCTGCCTTTTGCGACCGCGATCCCTACATGTGTGTACTCGTCGCGGAGGATATTGTCGCGATGGGTACTACTCTCGATCCATCCTTCGACTGTCTCAGCGGCAAGCGTTTCCGGAGAAGGATGTTGTATGAAGGGGTAGTGCATGAGATTTTCACCCCAGGTCGTTGCGCGGAGATCAGTACTGCTTAAAAGACACGTTACATCACAGCCACTCTTGTCAGAGTGCTCAAAGTAATTATGCGTCGCCATGTCAGTTGCTTTTTCGTTTGCAGTTTCGGTAAGTGTATCTTGGAGAGTAAGCGGTGCGAGTCCGTGTTTCTCACGAACCTCGTTGGTGAGCTTAAGTACCTGTGTGATCACCTCAGATTCGAATGTGCTCGTTTGGGGCACCGCTACATCATTCGTGGTATTTGGAGAGACCTCGGTCGCTGGATCGATCGAAGTGTCTGGTGTGTGAGTGTGTGATACTGACTCAACCTCAGAACTCGACTCTGCGAGCTCCGAAGTGGGGGTAGGATCTGCTGATACTGTTTTATATCTCGCCTCTATCTCTTCCCAAAAATGAACCTCACGATGTTTGAAATTGGCTGCTGGCGGTGTTTGCGGTGTCTCTGTATGTAGTGTGATCGGGGCAGCGTGCAGGGTTGTGTCAGACGCGCCGGGGAGCAATAACACAACGACAAAAAACAACACACCCAAAGCACCTGCGAGTAGGTGATAGAATTTCATACGCCGTTCAATCATTATCGCTCATATACCAGGTCGGAGAAATGAGGATGTGAATAACTGTTTTGAATGTGCTGTGTGTACTATCGGTATCAAAATGTGCTCAGTTTGGTACACTGCCTAGATTGTGAGTATAGAATGATGCGTATGAAGAATATTTGCACTTTTATTGTTTTTTTACTGACGGTTATGCCGTTTGGTATGGTACAAGCCGAAACGAGTCCGGTCTTTGGTAAACTCATTGCACTTGATGCGGGACACGGGGGAAGTGATCCTGGAGCAGTGAATGCGCTGTATGGTGTCTCTGAGAAAGATGTGAATATTGATGTGGTATTGGCACTCAAAGAAAAGCTCGAGCTCGCAGGCGCACAGGTGGTCCTTACCCGTGAGGGAGATGAAACTATCGATACACGCCGTGAGCGAGTAGGTATCGCAGTCGATAAGTGTCAGGCGCTTGCCGGGAGGAAGTGTGATGTCTTGGTATCGGTCCACCATAACGATCCGGGGAATGGTGATACCACGCATGACGGAACACTGGTGATCTACAACGAAAAGCAAGATATTCCACTTGCTACAGCGCTCCACGACACACTCGTGCCGCTTACTGGATCGGATGAGGGATATCTGAGCGGTGGGTATGGCATCACCGTATACAATCACCTCGTGTCTGCGCTTACCGAAGCATATTACATCACGAACGATGACGAGGCGGCTGCATACCTCGCAGGTACGCGTGTTACTGATGAGGTGAATGCGCAGTTTGTTGGTCTTGAGCAGTATTTTGGGTCACAGAGTAGTGGTGGCGGAGGTGGCGGTGGCGGAAAGGGAGGTGGCAAAGGGAAGAATCACTAAGCCATACTCAAAGGATTAAAAAACACCGCGCGATGCGCGGTGTTTTGTGTGAGGCTATCTTAGACTACTGTGATGCCCAAATGGCGGTGTACGAGGTATCGCCAGGTGCGGCATGATCACCGCCGGGAGATCCCGCACCGTCGTCATTGGTGGCATGCGTTGGGACAGACACTGTTGGTCCCACCACAGAGTAGTCGCCACCTGCTATCGCAACGCCTCGCGGGCTGTTGAGTACTGCGTCGGTTGAGATAACAGGGCAGACGAACCCGTCAGTCTTTGGAACCGCCGCATGCGTCAAGAGTGGGGTGAGTGCGAATAGTGTGCCTACGACGATTGCACGGAGTGAGTATGTTGTGGTCATAGTGAAGAACATTAGGTTATTAACTACCTGTAGCTACCTCTCCATTGTAAACTTTACTTAACATACGTCAAGTTAACTTTACACATACACGTTATATTTACAACATACCCTATATGTTGTATAGTTCTAAATAGAGTATTTTGAGAACTGGAGGAAGACTAATGGTCGCAAAAGCTATCATGCGTTTTGGGAAAAACGTGCTCGGTGCACTTTCGACAAAGGTGAGTGATGTCGGAGCTGCAGCACTTGAGAGTATCCTAGAGACCCCTGGATACCTCGCGAGCATGCTCAAGAGCGCGAGTGAAAAACTCGAGCCAGTCGATGTGATAGCACGCTGTGTTCCAATCGGTGCTGGTGTGGATGACTATCTAATAGAACTCGACGATGGTGCACTCATGAGTGCTATCGCTGAAGGTAGATGGGTTCGGCCCCATCTGATCGTTCGTGCAACGAGTGATCAGATCGACCGAGACATCCTTGCCACTCGTTTGGAAGTTGCCTTCAAGGAGCTTCTGAATAGAGCGGAACTCCGTGTCGATCAAAAGCGCAAGGAGGAAGAGCAGGCAAAGGCGCGTGATGTTGTGAGTCAGGAAGCCGCAGGCTACAGTGTGCTGACTGAATTCGCTGGCGAACTCATCATCGCATCACTTCTCGGTGCAGGAACACTCATTGCACCGGTCATCTACATACTGATCGCACTCGGCGGCTTCGCCGTCTTGAGTTCGGTTCCTGGTCTGGTATATGGCCTGTTCAAACAGTGGTTCACCAACACGCCACTTGAAGAAGAGCAGGAGCAGATCAATGCTGCCCGTGCACTCATTCGAAAGCTCGTTCGTACGATGCGAATCGAAGTCCTCGATATGCATCGTGAAGAATTGCGCTCACTCGGGTTTCCGAGCAGGGTGGTTGATGAAGCGGTGCATGCACAACACGAGGGATTGTTTGACAGAGCGCCCTCGGATGCGCTTCTGAGGCAGGTCAGAGAGCGTGTGAAAGGACTTCACAAGCAAGGTAAGCCATAGCGACAGAGTTCTTTTTGCGCTCGCTAAGAGAGTGCCTAGAAACCGCTTCATTTGAGGCGGTTTTTTGCTACACTTAACGTACTATCAATAACCACTGCCGTTATGAGTAAGACATTTACTTGTAGGGAGCTTGGGGGGATCTGTGATGAAAAGATCACGGGAGAGACCTTTGCGGAGATACTAGAAAAGGGTATGGCCCATATGCAAGCAGACCCGGCACACATGACACAGATCATGGGACTCTCGGAGACGACCGGAGAGTCAAAAGACGAATGGATGGCTCGCTTAGAGAAGGCCTTTGATGAGCGAGCACACAACGTGCGTGCATAGCGAATAAAAACATCTTTTTGAAGTGCTATGCTTAGGGGTGAAGGTACCACCTTCTTGTTATTCTCAACTATATACATATGGATATCGCACGCATAAAGAAGTACGCGCTCTATATACCGCTTGTGGGTATCGTGGCAGCTTTCGCTATACATGCCGTCTTGGGGCTTATACAAAACCCAGAGCATGTGCGTCTGGTCGAAACACTCGGGTTCAGCTCCACTATTACGATGCTGCTCGTTTTCTCCATCTTTCCACTCGATGGTGCAGTGGCACTTCTTGGTATCTTTGGAAATAAATGGTGTCCGAAGAAGTTTCCGTGGACCCTCTACTTCCTCTGGACCGCGCTCTGGCCGTGGTTCCCTCGATACCTCGAAATGCGTGGTGGGTACGAAATGGAGTTCGGTGACGCGATCGGTCTCACGGTACTTTCCGGGCTCGCGTACTACCTCTACAAGAAGAAAGGGGTGCTATTCTACAAGAGTACCGCTTCAGCAACTCCTCCCGGACAGATGGGTGGTATGATGTGATCATGAAAGGAAACTATCAACTCCTTGTCGTACTCGGCATCATTTTTGTCATCCTTTACGCCGCAGTGGTCGTGATGTTCTAGTGGTTGCCGATAGTGAACCTGCCCAGGGCGCCTGCGCGCTTTGGGCAGTTTTCGACCTTCTTCCACTCTTTTTTAACGTGGTATACTAAGGGGGTATGAGGGTCGCCTATGCGCTTCTCGGACTCACTTTTCTTGCGGTACTGATCGCGAGTTATATCCTCGTAGAGCATGTCTACGCTCCTACGATACCCACTATAGAAGAATTGGATACTCAGGACGATACCTCGAGTAGTTCAACTAATACATCACCTATGGCACTTACACTTACGTCGACCGCATTTGCTGATGGAGAGACCATTCCGTCGAAATACACCTGTGACGGTGACAATATCAGTCCTGCACTTATGATCGGGAATGTACCAGAGGGAACACGATCCTTCGCGCTTATTGTCGAGGATCCCGATATTCCACAGGTAGTGAAAGATAGGATGGGCATCTCGGTCTTTGATCACTGGATATACTACGGTATTCCTGCTGATACGACCCAGATACCTGAAGGAACCGTTGCTGGAACAAATCTGCGTGGTGAGGGGTACACCGGCCCGTGTCCGCCACCCGAGTATGAACCGAAAGAGCATCGCTACATCTTCTCACTCTATGCACTCTCTGGGTCGCCGACCTTCATAAAGGCGCCGACCAAAGATGAGTTACGCACCGCGTTAGAACCATTGATACTTGAGACCGCAACACTGACCGGAAGGTACCAGCGAACTATTAGTAACTAACCACCATGATCACCATATACGTACAGACCGGATGTGCATACACAGCTGCGGTACTCCATGCACTTGAGGAGCTTGCGATACCGTACGAAGAAAAGAACATTGCAGACGAGGGTGTGAGAGAAGAGCTTATTGAGAAAGGTGGGAAGGATCAGATTCCATTCATTTTTGATAGCAGTAACGGGATCATGATGTACGAAGCGGGAGATATTGTAGAATACCTGATGGATACATACGGCAAGAATGTACCGAATGATGAAGAAAAGGAAGTGCCGACCCTGGACGTATGTACATAAAGGTGAGCGTGGTACCGGGAGCGAAGAAGGAACGCGTAACGAACACGGGAGAACACAGGTATCATATAGAGGTGAGGGAGCCGGCAGCACGTAATCTGGCAAACAAGCGCGTACTAGAACTGATCGCACGAGAATATCATGTTCGAACCAAAGACGTCAGATTAATCAGTGGACATCGATCACCGACAAAGGTTATTAGTTTAGATACAACACCATGAGCAAAACATTCAAAGTTAAGATGACCGGTATTGAATCAACACCAAAACTTGAAAAGTATGTTGAAACAAAATTAAACGCAGTGCACCGCCTGATCCCCAAGAGTGCAGCTGTGGTATACGATGTAGAGCTTGCTCGTGCGACGAAGCATCATAAGTCTGGAAAGATCTTCAAGGCATCGGTCAACATAGCCTACGACGGCACCATGTATCGCGCGGCAGAGTCGAGCGAGACGATCGAGGGAGCGATCGACATGGTCAAGGATGAGCTCTGGAGCGAAATATCTAAAAAGCGCGGTAAAGAGCTGGTAAAAAAGCGCAAGGGAAGTCGCGCAATCAAGGAAATGGCAAAGGGTGCTGGCCCGAAAAAGAAGAGATAGTGTCGAACACAAATCACCGCGGCAGGAGGCCGCGGTGATTTGTGAATTGGTTCTAATTTTGCTTCTCTTCGCGTTTCACCCCTAAGAGGAAATCATGGTAGGACATCTCGCGTTTTCCTTCGGGGATCACCCTGAGTATGTGGAGCTCACCATCGAGCCCATACTCTGCCTCGACGATCTTCACGCGAAATGGCTTGCCACGTTTTTGTATAAAGAAATAGGTTCCTGGCCACCCCTCGAGTGCGAGTATCTTCCGATAGTTTTCGTATGCATTGCCATGAAGATCGATCTCACCCATGGCTTTGGTGATCTTGTCACAGAATGTCGCCTGTGAGTCGTCCTGAGGTTCCTCGGGAAGCTCTCCCTGGATCCAGAGCGGGATCGCCTCTACAAGGAGTTTACCCCCTTCGTGTGCGAGGGTGTCTTCAAGCATTGGTGCGCCAACAGGCCACGGATCTGGTTCGAGGCTTGCTTGTGCAAGTATTGGGCCGTGGTCCATCTGTTCATCAAGGCGCATGATCGAGACACCGACCGCGTCGCGCTGGTCGGTCAGGATCGCGGTTCGCACCGGACTGGCACCCCGTAGTTTAGGGAGGAGTGAAGGGTGAACATTCAGTGTTTTATATTTTGGCAGTTCAAGCAGTCGCTTGGGTATGATGAGGCCGTACGCGGCAACAATGAAGAGATCCCATTCTGAATTCAAGAGTTGTGTGAGTGCAGGATCGTCTCCCTTGAGACTCTTTGGCTCAATGACATCAATGTCACGCTCAGTCGCCCAGATCTTTACAGGAGTTGGTGCGAGCTCCAGCGCGCGCCCTTTTGGTTTGTCTGGTTGAGTGACAACGAGTGCCGGTGTGAAACCAACTTCAGAGAGTTCCTCAAGGACACTCACCGCAAACTCGGGCGAGCCAAAAAAGGCGATACGGAGATCTGATGCACGCATACTATTTTTTTGAGGTCTTGGGTTTATCCTTTTTCTGTGTAATAGAGATAGCTCTATCAACAAAGAGCGTCCCATCGAGATGATCGCACTCATGTTGGAATATCTGAGCTAGGAGGCCGCCCCCACCTCGTTCGTAGAGCTCGCCATGCTCGTCGTACGCACGTATGGTGGCGCGCTCTGCACGCACCACCATGCCGTAGCGGTCCATGACCGAGAGGCATCCTTCGCTCACCGCTTTCTTTTTCTTTGAGAGTTTTATGATCTTTGGATTAATGGCGACGAGGGTTGGGATGACACGCGCACCATCACGGTCTGGTTCGGTGTCCTCGACCATAAAGATGCGAAGGGGTACGCCGATCTGCGGCGCTGCGATGGCTACGCCCGTGAACCCTTCTGATCTATAGGAAAAGAGCGCGGTGCGCATATCTTTCAAGACCTTCTTGATCTTTGGAGACGTAATGTCCTCAACGGGTACTTCTTCCGCGATCTGGTGGAGGGTTGGGTGGTTCTCTGGTACGAGTTTGGCCATAGTGCTTACCGATAGTTGTACTATGTTTTTGAAAAAATAGAAAACCCGCCGCCGTTAGTACGGCGACGGGATGGACCTATTCAAAGGTGGCAACGCAGTCCTTCAGATCGATGAGCTTCATTGAGGGACACTTCGGTGGCAGGGCCGCCGGCTTGTCGGATGTGCAGAAAGGAGCAAGGGTATCGCCCACTGTAAGTTCATACTGTAACGTAGTAACGCTCTGGCGGTTGCCGATCAGCTGGTCAACGATAATACTGCCTGATCCCCGGCACAGTGAATAGAATCGCATGAGCAGAATACCGTCACCCTGCTCGGCTCCGATCCAATCGCCCACGTGGTAGGAGCGACTCTCTGCCAGAGCAGTATTACTCAGTGCACACAAAAGTGTAGATATCACGAGCATTGCCTTCTTCATTTCTAGGTACCCCTTTGTTAACCGTGGCGACTATACCACTGTATGCGATGCAGTCAACTACACGATCCTGTCAGGGTCGAACTCAACCTTGATGGTGGGAGGAAGGGAACGAAGGAGCTCGACGACAGTGTGGTCTGGCCACGATTCACGTGGAAAACGCATGAGACCGCGACGGAGGACATGTGCGTCACCAGTTGGAGGAATGCCGTAGAAGACAATGCCGTAACGTGCGAAGTGACCTTGAAGCAGTGCCTCCGTCGCTACGAGTGCATCTTTAGTGCCTTTGAAGGTAAGGAGAATGAAGACCGAGTACGGTGGGTAGCTAAACTCCTTCCGTGACGCGATCTCTTCATCATAAAATTGTGCGAGGTCGGCACGAGATGCGAGTGCGAGGATACGGTCATCTGCGCGGTGCCGCGTTTGTGCGTACACATCGCCTAAGGTGCGTTCGCGGAGGGTGAGGAGCGTAGCGAGGGCCTCCTCCTGTTGTCGCCACGAGGGAAGTGAGAGGAGGGAGTCCATACTGACGATCGCTGAGGTATCGAGTGCTCGCTCGAGATAGGGAAGTGCGAGAGAAGTGCCCAAGAGGAGTGCGCCATCAGTGTCATAGAATTGTCGCGCAATGTCGGAGGCCTTTTTATGTGTAGTTGCTGTGGTGTGGTCCAGTATGAAGATCGGTGTCTCGGGGAACTCCTTCTTAAGTTCTGCCTCTATGTGTTGGATACCGATACCGCGTTCACGGAGTCGCCAGCTGTTGCAGTGAGGACAGACATCGCGCATCAATTCACGATACCCAGAAGTGCTCGATACAAGAAAACGTTTCTCCACGCCGTCATGGTGCATGCGGATGAGGGAGAGTGGTGCACCACTCTCTGGGTCTCGAAAGATGTGCCCACAGTCAGCGCACGCAACGAGTGGCGCAAGACCTCTCCTCGCTGAGAGTAGGAATGTGTGCTTCTTCTGCTTCACCGACTTAGTGATCGCGTCCGCTAGAAGGGGAGAAAAGAGTTTGAACGGTTCGACACCGTCGTGATCCTTCTTAGGGTGTATGACCACGAGGTGTCCGGGGAGTGTGAGGCGCTTTGGAAACTCGTCGAGCCCTACGTACTCATACGCACGCGCACGAAGACGTTCGACATCCTCTGCAGGGAGTACCAGATCGCCCAAGACCACAAGCGCGCCGCGAATATGTGCGTGCTCCATGATGGCGAGGCGATGGTCGAGGTAGGGGCGGGCAATGCCGCGAAACGCACGTGAGCGCGCATGTTCGATAATGGTTGTCTGAATATCGCTTCGTTCGATATGTGCGTAGGTTGGGGTTGTGATGATGAGGAGTGGATGGTCACCGCGAAGGAGTCGTTCGTTCTTCTTGTGTTCCGATGCCTTGGTGTCGCTCGAGAGTGTGATGGTGTGGGTCGCAATACCACCCTTAAGACGCTCAGCGATCTCTGTCACCTCACGAACAGTTGGAACCACACAGAGTACGGAGCCGCGCTGTGCGAATGTCTTACGCACAATGCGTACATACTCTTCATGACGAGTGGTGGTGGTTCCCACCAACACCTCAACATGTGGTGGTGGGGGTGGTGCGTCACTCTTCTCTCTTGGTGTATGGGTGGTGACATAGACTCGTCGCTTGGGAGTGAGCGCTGAGAGTACTTCACTTTCGGTGAGTGCACGCAATACACTGAGGCGCTCTACGAGCGAGAGAAAGGTGTGCGATACCGTGCCGCGCGCAGCGTGCGGTGGGAGTCTGCGGAGGGTGAAGGTGGCAGCGCGAAGCGCGGTCTTAAGTGACGAGACCGCAGTTGATGACATAACTACCGCGTCAACGGCGCGGGCGCGAACTGGTACGGTGACGATCGTGCCTTTTTTGTATTCGATCGACGAAAAATAGGAGAGTCGGTCCACTCCCGCGCCGGTATCAAGCGGTAAAACCTCAACAACAAACATGGCACCACTATAACAGACCAGGAGTTGAAAAGGGTGTTAAAATCGCTGTATATATTGACATTATAGTGTATATATGACATAATGGTAAGTGGCGTGCAGAATGGACTGCACAAACATGGAGGGACAACATGTCCGACGCATTCATCGCGGAGATCATTGGCAACAACAGTGCCAACATTCTCGAGGGTCGCCCGTGGGCGGCTAACTACATCGACGGAAAGGGAGGTGACGACATCATCTTCGGTGGCAGCGATGGCGATATCCTTCTCGGAGGAGCCGGTGACGACATCGTCTATGGCCAAGGCGGCAACGACTGGATACTTGGAGGAGATGGCAACGACACAATCTTCGTGACCGACTTTGGTTGGTCGCGCATCGATGCTGGTGACGGCGATGATGTCATCACGTGTTCCGGGAGTGCCTCGATCTACTGCGGAGGTGGTCGTGGCAATGACATCATCCGTGGCGGTGACTCTGCAGACCAGATCCACGGTCAAGCAGGCAACGACATCCTCTTCGGTGGCTTCGGCTCTGATTTCATGACCGGAGGGAATGGTCGTGACCGTATCTATGGTGGCTACGACAACGACTTCCTGATCGGCGGCCGCGGGAACGATGTTCTGCGCGGTGGCGATGGCAACGACTATCTGATCGGTGACGAAGGTAACGACCGTTATTTCGGCGGCACCGGGGGTGATACCTTCATCTTCGACCGGCACACCACCAACGGAGGTGATGTCGACGTTATCGGCGACTACGATGCCACGGAGGGCGACGTTGTCGAACTCTCCGGCTTCTCCGGCTATGTCCTTGAACAGGACGGTGCCGACACGGTCGTACACCTGACGCTCGGCGAGGGCGACTTTGCCGAGATTCGTGTGCTCAACACCGAGCTGTTGAGCCTCGTCCTCGACGATGGCTTCTACGGCAAGGGGTAACAACAAACGTGGGGGGGGGGGGGGGGGGGGGCGGCCCCCCCCCCCCCCACACC
>JAYQPD010000011.1:0-33704 GCA_038145135.1 bacterium
CCTTCTTCGGGGTCGAACCCGACCATGAAGCAGTTTTGCATCGCTGCGTCGGCCTCGCGCTCGGCACGCTCGCGCGCCTTGCGCTCAGCCTTGGTCTCGGGAACATCCGTCACCTCGACGGCGGTGCCTTCGATGATGGTCGCCCGAACCTCCTCCACATACTCCTCGACGGGCGCCGCGGTCGCGGTGACCGGCAACTGGCCGGTGGTGTCGGAATCAGTGATGGTGTCGTTCACAAAGCCCATTCCAGAGTTGGTCATGGGAAACTCCTTTTCCAAGTTGTTGAAGAAACTGTGCTAGCACCATGCTAACAGTTCTACTATTATAGCATGATTGAAATATATTGTCAATACACCCTGTAAAACGGCTTTGTTGGTACAATTTAGCGACATGCATCCCGATACCCCTATTAGTGGTTTGACGCGGCTCGACGAGGCTCACACAAAGGCACTTGCTCGCCTACGTCTCTATACCATCCGTGACCTCCTCTACCACCTCCCCACCCGGTACGAAAGTATTTCGGAGATTCAGTCGATCAGTACCATAAGAAAGGGTCAGGACGCGATCGTCTATGGTCGAGTATCGGGGCTTAAGACGCGCAAGGCGTGGAAGTCGCGAAAGCCGATCGCTGAAGGGTGGATTGAGGACAGTGCCGGGAAAATGAAGGTGATCTGGTTCAACCAGCCGTACCTCGCCAAGATGCTCAAAGACGGTGCGTACGTGAAGATGGCCGGAAAAGTATCCGGTACCGACGAAAAACCGTACCTTGCAAACCCAGAGATCGAGACACTCGCCGAGCTCCCCATCGATCGTCATGATTCTATCTTTAACGGGAGTGATGTAGAACAGGACGACACCCTCTACCCCATCTATCGTGAGACCCGTGGTCTCACCTCAAAGTGGATCTACCACACCGTCGATCGTGCGATGAAAGCAGGTGTTCTCGATTTCATCGACGATCCTATACCAACAGCTATCCTTAAAAAATATAATCTTCCTGACATCAAGACCGCACTCCTCTGGATACACGCACCAAGAAAAGCCACGCACACTGAAGCGGCACGAAAACGCTTCGCGTTTGAAGAAGTATTTGCGATCCAGGTCGCGAAACAAAAGGAACGTGCCGAAACATTTTCCGCGTCATCGTACGTGGTGCGTACTGAGGAGGAACATATTGACGCATTCACGTCGCGCTTCCCCTTCCCGCTCACTGGTGCCCAAGCGAAAGCGATCAACGATGTACTTACTGACTTCACTGGGCGTCACCCCATGTCGCGCCTTCTCGAGGGCGACGTGGGAAGCGGAAAGACCGCCGTCGCTGCGACAACTGCATACGCCGTTGCTACCTCAAGGCCGCGTACCGATAAAGACTACGGTAACCTTCAGGTTGCCTACATGGCTCCAACCGAGATCCTCGCCAAACAACACTTCTTCTCATTTATCGAATACTTCAAACACCTCCCCGTGCAGATAGGCCTTATCACGGGAAGCGGCTGTATGAAATTCCCTTCGAAGACCGATCCTTCGAAACCAACCGAAATATCACGCGCACAGCTTTTGAAGTGGGTAAAGAATGGCGAGATTCCGATCCTTCTCGGTACCCACGCACTCATTCAGAAGTCGGTCGAGTTCAAGCACCTCGCGTATGTTGTGATCGACGAACAGCACCGCTTCGGCACTGCACAACGTCGCGCACTCGCGAAGAAGGATGATCGCATTCCACACCTCCTCTCTATGACCGCTACTCCGATCCCTCGTACACTTGCGCTCACCATCTACGGCGACCTCGATGTCACCCTTCTCGATCAGATGCCGGTCGGACGAAAACCCATCATCACAAAGTCGGTCTTGAAGACCGAGCGTACTCCCATGTATCAGCACCTCCGTGAAGAACTTGAATGTGGACGCCAGGCGTACGTGATCTGCCCCCGGATCGACGAACCAGATCCAGATAAAGAGTTTGCACTTCAGGCAAAGTCGGTCAAAGCAGAGGCGGAGCGCCTCGAGAAGAAGGAGCTTAAGGGATATCGTCTTGGTGTTCTCCATAGCAAGATGACACCGGCGGCGAAGGAGAAGCTGATGGCGGAGTTTAGTAGTGGGAAGATCGATGTGCTCGTCGCCACCTCAGTCGTCGAGGTTGGCGTTAATGTACCGAACGCAACCGTGATCCTCATCGAGGGAGCAGAGCGCTTCGGTCTCTCACAGCTCCATCAGCTCCGCGGACGTGTCATGCGCTCATCTCACCAAGCGTACTGTTATCTCCTCCCTGAATCGACTGGCCAGAAGACACTCGACCGCTTGAAGGCGCTCACGACCGCGAAAAATGGGTTCGAACTTGCGGAGTACGACCTCGCCCTTCGCGGCTCGGGCGAACTCTACGGCATGCGTCAGTGGGGACTCACGGACCTCGGTATGGAGGCTATCAAAAATATGAAAATGGTTGAGGCGGCTCGCACTGAGGCGGCGGCGCTCATTACAAAAGACCCCTCACTCGAGCATCACCCCACCCTCCGCGAACGTTCGGCAAAGATCATGGGCACCCTTCACTTTGAGTAGCTCGATCAGTGCCACCTTGCCAGATATATCCGTTCTGGCATACTCGGCTGAGAAAGGAGTGATCATGGAGATCATTGTGGTACCGTTCACGATCGAACCTATTCCCGACTCGCAAGGCCTGCGTATCAAGACGATTGATCCGTGGGGCGTTATGGTCTCGAGTCGAGATCCTGAAGCGGCAAAATGGTATTTTGAGACGACAACTCAACGTCTTCTCACACTGCTTGATGACTTCAAACACCGTGGTGCAGGATTCGGCACCCATACGAGTCCTGACTGGGACCAAGCTTTGAAAGATGGTAGCGGAACCTACGCTGTCTCAGCACTTACTGCTTCGGAAGTCAGAATGTTCATGTCTGATGCCGTACCGGTACTGCGCTCAGCTAAGGAACTCGTTGTCGAACATTGGGCCTCGCCAGATAAGAAACCCTTCATACTCGTACGCGACGAGAAGGATGCAGTTGATCGTTGGTTTGTAGACTGCATCAACAGCGAGCTTGCCGCACCCACAACAAAACAATGACGCATGCGCTGGTCTATGCCAGCGCTTTTACGTGCACGGATGTTATTTACCTCCGTGGATATACTTTCCGTACTCACTCGTTGGGTACGTAGGATTCTCTTGCGTGCGACTCCAGAGATAGAGCGGGATCCTCAGTGAGACACAGTGTCCGAAGTAGTGCACCACCTGAAACGTAAAGTCGCGCCCTGACCCTCGTCCCGAAGGTGCGCCCCAGGTACGCTCATTACGCGCGCGAAAGCGCGCAAGTTTGAGCACTTCACGCCTGAAGAGGATGGAATTGTCTGCACCGAGGTACGAATCCATCGAGCGGTAAAAGAGCTTGCGGGTATACGGGAACCATTTAAGGGGGAACGGAATGAAGCGGTGATACTTAAAGCGCATGAGTGGTCCGGTGATCTTCTCAAGGACCGCTTCGTGCTCTTCTGGTGTGATGATAAGTGCTGCCTCACCCTTGTCACGAATGAGCGCGTCGACATCAAACGTCGCGCCTTCGTATTCATCTTTGCGCATGAACCACTGGATAGCGACCATCGTCGCATTATATTTCTCTGCAAAGCGGTACTGGGTCTCAATGCGGTTGAGGAGACAGGCATCATCGGCGTCTTGTGTCGTGATCCATCCCCCCTTCGCCATCTTGAACCCATAATCGCGAGCGGAGAAACCAGCGTTGATGTCGTATCCCCGCCAGTTCTTTTTCTTAGCAAACCGGCCCGGATTGAGATAGTACTTCACCCGAGGGTCCTTCTTCATGTACTCCTCGACGATCCCCTTGGTCGCATTCTCACCATGGTCATCCACCACAATGATCTCG
Organism: bacterium; assembly: GCA_038145135.1. Lineage (GTDB taxonomy): Bacteria > Patescibacteriota > Minisyncoccia > Phycocordibacterales > UBA918 > JAYQPD01. Next base: position 3,891 of record JAYQPD010000011.1, read on the forward strand.
AGATTCTTGTAGGTCTGATTGATCAATGAGTCTAGGGACGGGATGATCTTATACTCCGAAGTTCGGGTCGGGATAACGACAGAAATGAGGGGTTCTGACATGGCGCCATGATACCCCGTATGCCAATATTTTGGAATGGAAGTGGAAGGCCAATTAGAGTACAATCGTCGCATGAAGATCGTGCTTGCAACCCCACTCTATCCTCCTGAGGTCGGGGGTCCTGCCACCTATACAAAGGAGCTCTGCGAGCGTCTCGGGGAACAGCACGACATCACGGTAGTCGCATATGCGCGTAACGGTGAGGCATACGGCACTGCGAAGCTGATTCAGATCTCCAAGGATATGTCGCTCCCGCTTCGGTTGATACGCTTTACGATCGCGCTCTACAGCGCAGCCAAAGGAGCGCGGGTGATCTATGCGCAAAATGCGGTCGCCGCTGGGTTGCCTGCGGTCATAGTCGGCATGCTTCGACGCATTCCGGTCATCATTAAGTTCGTGGGCGATGAGGCATGGGAACGTGCGTCGCAGCATCGCGCGACCACAAAACGCATTGAGGAATTTCTCGCGTCCCCCGATGGTTCACTTCGTGCGCGGCTCATGATGAAACTCCAGGGATGGGTCCTGAGGCGCACCACCTTCGTCACGACTCCATCACAGTATCTTGGTGAGCTAATCGTACGTACCTACCATACAAAGCCGGAACGCATGGTCACCAACTACAATGCAGCTGAGGAACATGCAGCTGAGGTATTTCCACCCGAACACATACCCCATCAGATCGTCATGACCGCCAGGCTCACCGCCTGGAAAGGGATCGACGGCGCCATTCGCGCACTCCCTCTTGTCCTCACTCGCTTTCCCGATGCACGGTTGGTGGTCGCTGGGGATGGTCCTGAGCGCCCTGCGCTTCTGGCACTTACCAAAGAACTCGGACTTGCGGACAAGATATCTTTTCTCGGCAACGTATCGCGTACCGAGACCTGGCAACTTCGTAAGGAGTCTGATGTCTACGTACTCAATTCGACCTACGAAGGACTCCCCCATACCGTCCTCACCTCATTTGCCGCAGAGATCCCCACCATCGCAACAGACATTCCCGGCACAAACGAAGCAGTAGTGCACGAACAAAACGGCCTTCTGATCCCTGCCGAAGATCCAGATGCGCTCGCGAAGGCGATCATTCGTATCTTTGACGACAGGGCATTCAGAGAGAAGCTAGTAGTAGGTGGAAGCGAAACACTCCACACCAAGTTCTCCTGGGAGTCGCATCTAGAGGGACTCGAGAGGTTATTTAAGGCGGCTCTTGATCCAGCGCACGTAGCGCCGAACTCCCTCCTCAAGTGAGGTGGTGGGTTTCCACCTAAGAACGTATTCAGCGTGTTGTGTGTTCGCATGAGTCTGCTCCACACTCCCGTGGTGTGATGGCACCTCAATAACCGCAGCGGTGGTACCGAGTGTCTTCTCCACGGTCTTGAGAAGTGCGTTAAGGGTGATCGGCTTAGAGCTACCGACGTTGATCACATCAAATCCATTCACCGTAAGTGCACTCATGAATGCCGACACGAGATCGCCGACATATGTATAGTCGCGCTTACGTACCCCCTTCCCAGAAAGCCTGATCGGTTGATCGCTTAAGATAGCGCGCACCCACGTTGGCAAGACAAGGTCGGGGCGCATGCGCTCACCATACGCATTGAAGATACGAATGCAGACGATGTTCTGCTCATGGTTGTGGTGGTAGGTGTACGCAAGCTGCTCCATCGCCTTCTTTGAGGCACCGTACGCCGTGAGTGCGAAATCGGTCTGTGCGGATTCTTTGAACGGTGCCTTGTTCTTGTTGCCGTAGACCGCTGAGGTAGAAGCGAGAACAAGCTGTGTCACGCCGTATTCACGCGCACACTCAAGAATGTTGTAGCTTCCCATCACGTTGACTTCGAGGTATTCGCGCGGCGTGTCGACTGCCTTTCGTGCGTCAGCTTTTGCCGCGAGGTGAATGACCGTATCAAACTGCTCCTTTTTGAAAAGTGCCTTAAGGCGCGTGAGATCGCGAATATCGCCTTTTACCAAACGGTAGCGTGCATCCTTTTTATGTATCTTGGTGTTCTCTACTTTGAGCTTGGGGTCGTAATTGGTATCAAAATTGTCGATCACGACCACCCGCTCAACTCCCTTACGAGCCATAAGCGCGTCTACGATATGCGAACCGATGAACCCAGCCCCGCCGGTCACCAGAACCCTTTTTACCCGATGCTTTGCATGAGACATGCAAGAAATGTACCATGGTGCCTGTGACACACCAACCTGAGGCCGTCGGACTCTCCGACGTGGTAAAACACAAGATCGAGCAGCTCGGGTACATTCTTGACCCTGAACAACTCCACATTGGTGGCGAGCGTTCGGTGATGAGTGCACACAAACTCGTGCTTACTGGACGGCACGGCGCATCTGGAAATCGAGTCGTCATTAAGGTAAGTCTGGATACAAGTGGTGCACAGGATATCGCACACGAACATGAGATTCGCGAGCTCCTTAAAGGGGTGCGTTTTGCCGAGCGCGAGCTCCACTTCCCCCGCGAACTCCTCTTCCTCGAGGACGAAGGGCTCACCATCTCCATCACCGAATTCATAGAGCAGGAAAAGATATTTGTGGCGCACTCGCTCCGCGAACAGTTTTTCATGGCGCTCAACTGGTTTGAAGCACAAGAAGAGTTTCATGCAACCACCCATGAACATGTACAATCATTCTCCAAAGTCTGTGCAAACTGGACCTCAAACTCCTACCTCAAAGAACTCGATCGGATCGCACACGACCTCGAAGAATCGGTCCGCTCTGATCGAGTTGACGCTGCAATAGCTCAAGTGCGCGGACGGGTAGAGACGCATGCGAAACTTATTGACCGCTACGGCGGATTTCTCAATCACACGGATCTCGTACCGCACAATATGCGGATCAGTAGCAGAACACTCTACGCACTCGACCAGGTTTCAATTTGGTTTGGCAACAAGTATGAGGGGTGGGCTCGCTTCATCAACTACATGACGATCCACAATCAGCCACTCGCCCATCTCCTGACCACCTACGTTCGCGAGCAGCGGGGTAATGATGACGACCTCCTTCTTCGTATCATGCGGTGCTATAAGATCGCAGTACTCCTCCGCTACTACGCACGCGCGATCGACACGACCGAGGGTGACCTTAAGAAACTCTCCGAACTCCGCTTCGAATTTTGGCTCACTGACCTCGAACACCTCTTGGATAACAAAGAGCTCTCCCCCGAGTATGTAGCGGCGTACACAACAGTTCGCGATCAACTTAGAAGTAGCGACGAAAAACGCCGCCAACAAGAGTTCGCGGCGGCATAGGTATATTAGAGTGAGCGTACTAAGGCACGCAATTCTGGTGTCTGTGCTCCAACAACCTTTTCGGGACCTGGGGCAAGTGGTGCGTTTGACCCAGTATCAAATAGTTCTATCGCTCCACCCATCTCTCGCACTATGCCCACTGCTGGTGCAATGTCGTAGAGTGACACTCCAGCGTAAATGACCGCATCCACACGTCCTGCGGCAAGGAAACAAAAATCGAGTGCGGACGATCCTAGGTTTCGGACCCGCGCACGTGCCTCAAGCAGGTGTTTGTACATGGTGAGTCCCCAATTCCATTCTCCTTCCCTACTTCCAACCGTGAGGAGTACCGTGCTCGCCTCGAGTGCCGTAGCTGGCTTAGGAGTAAGTGACACACCGTTACACCAGGCACCCTGTCCTTTTTGAAACGAGAAACACTCATCAGTGATCGGATTAAAGACCACACCCACGACCGGCTCACCCTGAAAGAGGAGACCGAGACAAATAGAAAAATGGGGGATGTTCCGCGCAAAGTTGGATGTTCCGTCGATTGGATCGATGGTCCAGACGTACTCCGCACCACGTTTGTCAGCTCCCTCTTCGGAGTGGATACCATGTTCAGGGAATCGCGCGCGAATCTGTGTTGCAAGGAGCGACTCGATGGTCCGGTCTGCTTCGGTCACCACATCGTACGGCACATCGCTCTCCTTATATTCTGTTTTTACGCTGCCAAAATATGACCGTGCGATGGCTCCTGCCTCCATGACTGCCGTCATGGCAAAGGAGTACGCTTCTCGTTCTAGTTCATTAGACATGGTGTACAGAGTAGCATACTTGTGCGGCACTACCATTCCCCCTAGACAAGACCTATGTGACACAACTGACTTTAAGTTAAATATGGAAATTGAACTGCTGTACATGAGATTACTACAACTAAATAAGACCTCGCGGATACCGCGAGGTCTCGTGTCGTTTTAGACTGTCGACTTCAGTTGATAATCTCGTAGACAGGCGTGCTCAGATCCCAGACCGCCAGTCCGTTACCGTAGCGACGGCGAAGCTTGTCCGTGTACTTGTGGAAGAACACTTGATGAAGACGACACTGCTCATCTTCATCCAGACCCTTCTCGCCAAAAACGTAGAGGAACTCGATGGCGACCATGTAGTCACGTTCGCTCTTGCCCGTGCAGTCTCGCACTAACAAGCGTTCAAAGCGGTCACCGTCACTGCCGTGTTTCCACTGACCAACAAACTCAATGACTTCTTGCGTCGTCTCGCCGCGAATCTTGAACAGCCCGCCGACGACGTTGTTGCGCTCATAGCACTTAGACATTGATATTCTCCTGAGATGAGAAGGAACGAGAAAGTGAGGCGGGATTGCCACACGTGCAGATTCTAGCACGTATTAAGTACTATGTCAAGTTATATTCACCTGACAGAACCGCGGGCCAATGAATGTAGGACATTCGCTTGTTCCTCGCTCTGCTTTGAAAGCTCGGCGATCTTTTTGAACAAGTGAGGATGGGTGTGAGAGTTCACTCTCACATATCATCCGAACGCCGTTCAAACAAGCTTTGCTTTCCAACTGAGCTGTATGGAAGAATTCTCTGTCCGCCCGCTTGGACTCGAACCAAGGACCACCGAGGTGATATTAAAAATGCATATGTGGGCGTGCATGGACTCGAACCATGGACCACCGAGGTATAAGCTCGGCGCTCTACCAACTGAGCTACACGCCCACATATATATTTTTAATACAAACCCTTCACTCGTCCCAAATGAATGTACGACATTCGCTTGTTCCTCGCTCGGCTTTGAAAGCTCGGCGATGTACTTCGACCAGAGAGGAACTGAGGGAGTACTCAGTGCTCACTCATGTTCCGAACGCAGTCGAAGGAAGCTTTGCTTACCAACTGAGCTACAGGCGGACAGAACATTCTTTCAACATACGTACCACAGACAGGGCCTTACTACTTTATCTCATAGTGACGAGCAGTACAAATAGCAAAAAAGGTCGGTATGTACCGACCTTGCTATCTGCTCACCATGAGCGAAACCATTTCTGTGACAAGTGGACCACGCACCTTTGGCTCCAATAGGTCAACGGATACCTTCACAAAGTGCTCCGCCTCATTTTGAGCATTTTCGCCTGCAAAAAAGTACGCATCAAGGGCGTGGCGGAGTGCCACAAATTGCGTTCGATACTCAGGGTGCATGATCATGCACTCAGAACATCTGCGGGACATGTTGGAGATATACTCACGCGAAAAACAGTTGGGTAGAACGAGTACCTGCTCGATCTGATCTGCTATCTCACTGTTTGCTAACAGCACTTCCTTGAAGAAACCATGACGCTCTTCGCAGAGAAATACCCATACCACGAGCCCCCAGAGTGATTCTTGCTGCTCACTTGGCAACTTGATGAGAGTATTCCAAAGTCGGGCGCCCTCCTTTCGGTCGAACGCTCTCACTGCGCGATAGACGCCAAAAGCTCTATCTGACCCTATCTCGAGTGATGTATGCTTCCCCGCTTTTGACCATGCAGGAACAAAGATCACCTTGCCCATTACGATCTCCTCAGTCAATAATGAAGAACATTTCCGGTACGGTACCAAAAAAACAGCACATCCGCTAGAACTCACCTCAAAATCAATGGCTTAAAGCCTGGCGCATAGTTCGTGCGAAACATAAGCTGGAGTCCGAGGTGAACCATTGTTCAGTGAGGACGAAGCGCATTGTTGCAGCCGAGCTATGCGTCAGGATTTTGCCAAGCGACCACCATTTGACAGTCATTCAAAGGCTGTGGGTATACAGGAACATTTTAACGCGTTTGATTTCGAGGTGAGTTCTACCCTCACCTATTTCATTTCTGTGTGGATTGATGACGTATAATGAACGAATGCGCATCTCGTGGCGTTATGTAAAATATGCGTTCGTTATCTTTGTAGTGGGAGGCATTCTTCTCTTTGTCTTTCAGTCATCACGAACTAAAACCGAACTTCAAACGGCCGAGGTGGATACCGGACGTGTCGAAAACGCCGTGACCGTTTCTGGTGTCGCACGAGCGACCGAGGCAGTGCGCCTCCGCTTCCCCGAGACAGGTACCGTGACGAACATTCTGGTCGCCAAAGGTGACACGGTTGAGGCGGGCGCTCCTCTTGTGACACTCGATACCTCAGACCTCGATGCAGACCGACACCAGGCAGTGGCATCGCTCTCTGCCGCACTCGCAAGTGCAGCCGAGACAGCAGCAGGTCCACGAGATGAGGTGGTGTCTAATGCAATAACGGCTGTCGGCGTAGCAGAAAAGGCACTTACGCGTACGGAGCAAGCTGAGGCACAGAAAGTCGAGAATGCACGCCGCACACTCTACTCAAGTGACCTTAAAATGGTGCCGACCGATCCTGATAACAACGATACTCCTCCGACTGTCGGTGGAACCTATTCCTGCACTACTCCGGGTACCTACACCATTGAGATATTCCCCTCAGCGGCAGACTCAGGGTATTCATACCGTGTGAGCGGCCTCGAGAGTGGCACCTACACTGCGTATACCGTGACGGAAGGTGCGTTTGGGAGCTGTGGGCTTACGCTTACCTTTGACGCAGACGAACACTACCGCCGCACCACATGGGAACTTACGGTACCTAACACCAGAGGAGACAGTTACACCGCGAACTACAACGCACTCTTACTTGCTGAGGAAAATAAGCGAGTTGCAATAGCAGCAGCGCAAGATGCGCTCGAGCAAGCGATCAAGGCAGCCTCACTCGACACCGCTCTCGCACGTCCTGAAGTCGTCCGCCAGCAGAATGCAGCGGTCGACGAGGCGCTTGCACGTATCGAGAAGATCGATGCACTGAAAGCACGGCGCGTACTCTCCGCACCATTTACTGGCACGATCACTGAAGTAACACCTAAGGTTGGCGAGGTGGCAAGTGTAAGCGACACCGTGGTGACCATGGTATCAAGTGCTGCGTTTGAGGTGATCGCACGCATTCCCGAGATCGACGTCACGAAGGTCTCAGTCGGTGATCCTGCCCACCTCATCTTTGATGCAAAGGATGATGAAACACTCCATGGCGATACGGTATTTATCTCCCCACTTGCCACCTCTATTGATGGTGTTGCCTACTTCGACGCGACCATAGAATTCAAAGAGGTTCCCCCATGGATGCGTGAGGGACTGAACGCAGATGTACAACTGATCTCAGAAGAAAAAGACGATGCGACGCGCATTCCTAAGCGCTTCCTCACTCACACCGAGGGCGTATGGCGTGCTTTTGTAGGCGCAGGCAACGCACCCACAGAACAAGAAGTGGTAACTGGCATCATCGGTACCAATGGCTATGTCGAGGTCGATCTTACGCCAGGGACCGTACTCGTTTCGCCGACCGACCTGGGCGCAGAGTAGTATGCAAAGCATCTACATCGGTCTCCTCCTTGGACTCAGGCAGATCCAGCGTGCGAACTGGTGGACGACCGTCCTCATCATCTTTGTGATGATGCTCACTTTCTTGAACCTTGTTGCGGTCTCGGGTGTGCTCGTCGGCCTCATCGAAGGAGCGGTGCGCGCGGTCAAAGAGCAATCCCTAGGGGACATCGTCATTACCCCACTCGCTGACGAAGACCGTATCCTCGATACTGACAGGATACTGAATGAGCTCGATACCGTGCCGGATATAGCCGGCTACACAGCACGATACAAAGCTGCTGCCCTTCTTGAGGCAAACTACCGCGAACGCCGCGACCTTCGAGGCGAGCGCGACACTGCGACCGTCAATATCACTGGTATTGACCCAGAGAGGGAAAACGCAGTCACCCACCTCGCCTCCACCATCACCGAAGGAGAGTACCTGGATGAAGAAGAACAAGGATATATTTTGATCGGTAAATATTATATCGACAGGTACTCGGAGCAGTTCGGAGATATCTTTGATTCACTCTCAGGCGTACATCCCGGCGATACGGTCCGCCTCACCGCAAACGGAGTGTCGAAGGAATTCATTGTCAAAGGCGTGGTTGATTCTAAGGTCGATGAGGTCTCACTAAACACCTATATTCCTGAAAAAGAATTTCGTCGCATCTTTGGTCGCCTTGACTATGGTGCGGATCAGATCGTCATTGCACTTGCTCCCGATGCGTCTCCCAATGCTGTTCGCGATACATTGGTCAGGATGGGACAACGAGACCTCGCAAAAGTAGAGACCTTTGAGGAGGCTCAGCCGAAGTTCATTACTGATATTAAAAAGACCTTTGACGTCCTCGGTACCTTCATCGGCTCCATTGGTATCGTGGTTGGCTCGATCACGATCTTTATCATTATCTTCATCAATGCCCTCTCAAGAAGGCGTCAGATCGGTATCCTTAAAGCGATCGGTATCGAACAAAAAGCTATCGAACTTGCGTACGTTGTACAAGCAGCCTTCTACTCATTCACCGGCTCCCTTCTTGGTATGGCACTCACGTTCTTTGTACTGGTCCCGTACTTCGATACTCACCCGATCAATTTCCCCTTCTCTGACGGAATTCTCTTGGTAGAGCCACTCGGCGCCACCATACGGTTTGCCGTCCTCTTTGTCATTACCCTCTTCGCCGGCTTCATCCCAGCATGGCTTATCGCGCGGCAGAATACCCTTAACGCCATTCTCGGCAGGTAATATGAAAGATCCAATCATTATCGCGAAGAATATTCACCGCATCTTTGGGAAAGAAGGTGGTGTGGTGACCCACGTCCTAAAAGGGATCGATCTCGAGATCCGTGAAGATGAGTTTGTGGCCATCATGGGAAAATCGGGTGCTGGTAAATCAACCTTGCTCTATCAGCTCTCACTCCTTGATGTACCCTCGGAGGGTACGCTTTCGATAGCTGGCACCGATGTGCTCTCACTCACAGAGAGTGAGAAAACCTCATTTCGTCTCCACAACCTCGGATTCATTTTTCAAGACTACGCCCTCATTCCCGACCTTACCGCACGCGAGAACGTCATGCTTCCCCTTCTCATGAGCAATCACACCTGGGAAGATTCAAAGAATGCTGCAGATGATGCTCTTGGAAAAGTGGGTCTTGGCCATCGACTCAACAATCATCCGAATGCCCTCTCAGGTGGTGAGCAGCAGCGCGTCTCTATTGCGCGCGCGGTCGCCGGCAAGCCAGAGATACTTTTTGCTGATGAGCCTACGGCCAATCTCGATACCATCTCCGGTCGCCAGGTCATCGACCTCTTAGGTGAACTCCACAAAACTGGTCAGACCATCGTGATGGTTACCCATGAGGAAGAGTACACAAGAGACTGCGACCGCATCATCCGTATGGAGGATGGAAAAATTGTTGCGTAGTGCCCTGAATGAAAAAACGCGCCTTACTGGCGCGTTTTTCAATGTTGCTATAGCGGCTACTTTCGCCTCTTTAGATATTGATCAAATCTGTCACAAAGTCAGCGAATGGTTTCGCAACCGCCTGCGCATCTGGCTTCGCAGCAGTTGCGCTGTAGTTGACCCTCGTCAATCCTACCCCATAGAACCCTGAGGTCTCAGGATCATAGTTCACAGTGAGGGTAAAGGTCTCACTGTCACCCTCAGACACTACGAAGTAATTACCATCAGTATCCGCAGTGGAAGAAAGTCCGCCTGATGCTGTGCCGGTTGTAACGGGCTTTCCATCAGTGCCCAAAACCCTAAACGTCACACCAGACGTCTGGCTTACACCGCGACTAGCTGTCTTTGGAATATACACATTTTGATCAACAGCTGTTACATCAAATTTGATAGTGTAAACGCCCTCATTATCGCTCTCCTCATCTGGCGAGTTAGTATCCACAAGAGCACTAGTAACGTTCGCCTCGAGAACGATACCCTTCTCTATACTTGTGTCATTTATGAGTTCCTGAAGCTTGAGATCTATCGCTACTGCATCAAGTTCAAGCTGGAGTAACGAAGCTGAAATCTTTTCCTTCTTTGTGTTCAATCGGTCAATACGATTGAGAAGCGCTAATTTCTTAGCATTGAGTGCTGCAACTTTATTATCCCCCTTGGTCATACTGCCGTCTGTTACAGCGATGTATTTTCGACACATACTTGTGTGCCCAGTTTCACTGGTCACCTTAAGAGTTATTGAAGGGATGCCATGTACTGAAGCTGGAATCTCAACAGAATCAGCAGAATCTAGCTGACCTGATGGGAGCGTAAGTGCATCCTTACCAGAGTCATCTGGTACAAATTCAGCATATGCGGTCCCAGTACCTTTCCAAGATACTTTGATAGTGTCTTTTTGATACACATAAACCTTTTTATCTGTTGAGAGCCGACATGCAGGGCGAACCGGCACTTCAGCGAAAGTAGAAGCGCCAAGCACTTCTCCTTGATCAAGGATCGAGTAGATAGAAGATTCGATATCGTTGATCGTTTCTTCAATTTCATCGATCTGCTCCACTGTGACCGCCGCATGTGCTCGAGGCGTACCGAAGATAAAGAGCGCACAGAGTGCAATTGCAAACAGTGCGAGGGAGTAGGACTGAACGAACGTTTTGTGAGTGTTCATAGCTTTTAAGTATGCTTGGATAATGGTGTATAAATTTAGGCAACAAAAAATGACCCCCTGTTGCGAGGGGCCTCCATGCCTATGAGTATAGCGCCAAGCACTCTAAGTACTAGAGTAGTGTGTGGATAAGAAAACCGCCGGAAGTCCCGGGACTTCCGGCGGTTTTCTTATGGTTGTGTTGCTACTCCTTCTGCTCTGCCTCGCTCTCAGCAACCGCTACCTCGCGGAGTTTTTCTGTGAGGTCGTCTGAGGTATCTTCAAGATTCATCGGAGCACGCTCTGGTACATGAATACCATTCTGTTTAAGGATCGCTTCGTACTCTTCGCGCTCAAGGTTCTCTACCTCGAGGAGCTTCTTTGCGATCGCGTCGAGTGCTGTCCGATTCTCAGTGAGGATCTTCTCAGCTTTAGCATATGCTTCGTCGATGATCTTCTTAACCTCTCGGTCTATCTCCTCGGCCTTCTTAGCAGAGAATTCATTACCCTCTACACCCGAACCAAAGAGTACGCGACCACCAGCACTCTCGAGCGCCATCGGTCCGATCTCGTCTGACATACCGTACTTGGTCACCATGTCTCGTGCGAGCGCGGTGAGTACCTGAAGGTCATTTGATGGACCTGTCGTGAGATCACCAAAGATCATCTTCTCGGTGATGTATCCGCCAAGGGTCACCGCGATATCATCCTTGAACTCATTTTTCGACTGCATCTTCTTGTCCTCATCGGGGAGCTTCAGTGTATAGCCAGCGGCGCGACCACGAGAGATGATCGACACCTTATGGACCGGATCAGCATACGGGAGGAGTGAGGAGACGAGCGCGTGCCCTGCTTCATGGTAGGCAGTGATCTCCTTCTCTTTCTGCGAGAGCACGTGACTCTTGCGTTCAGGGCCGAGCATCACCTTCTCGATCGACTTTACAAGGTCTGACTGCATGACCTCTTTCCTATTTTCACGTGCCGCAAGAATAGCTGCCTCGTTCATGAGTGAGTAAAGGTCTGCGCCTGAGAATCCTGGGGTGCGCTTCGCGATCTCAGGGATGTCGATATCTTTCGCAAGCGGCTTCTTTCGCGCATGGATCTTGAGGATCGCCTCACGGTCGCTGCGATCCGGCACATCGATGACAACACGACGGTCGAAGCGACCGGGGCGAAGGAGTGCTGGGTCGAGCACGTCAGGACGGTTCGTCGCTGCCATGACGATCACCTTCTCGTTTGGTGCAAAGCCATCCATCTCTACGAGGATCTGGTTCAGGGTCTGTTCGCGCTCATCGTTACCGCCACCCACGCCCGTACCACGCACACGTCCAACGGCATCGATCTCATCGACGAAAATGATCGCCGGTGCAGCCTTCATCGCCATACGGAAGAGGTCGCGCACGCGTGATGCACCGACGCCAACGAACATCTCCACGAACTCAGAACCTGAGATCGAAAAGAACGGCACACCAGCCTCACCCGCAACTGCGCGTGCGAGAAGTGTCTTTCCAGTACCGGGAGCACCCATAAGGAGTACACCCTTTGGGATCTGTGCGCCGATGTCGAGGAACTTCTTTGGATTCTTGAGGAAGTCCACGATCTCTTTCAATTCTTCCTTTGCTTCCTTTGCACCGGCAACGTCTTTAAAGGTCACCTTTTGGTTTGGATCATTCGGATCGATCATGCGCGCACGAGAGGAACCAAAAGAAAGTGCTTGCACTCCAGCCCCCTTCACCTGACGAAGGAAGAACCATGCGAAGAACCCGATAAGGACAGCCGGGAAGAGAAATGGTGCGAGTGAGAGGAACCAAAAGCGGAAGCCGGTCTCATCTTGCACATCAATAGAGACCTTCGCTACCTGTTCTGCGGTCACGCCGAGGTTTGCGAGTGTATCGCTAATTGCAGCATCACGCTCCTTCTTTGCTGTGCCGTGTTTTTTGGTCTCGTCGGTGTAGGTCACCTCGAGTGAGTCGCCACGGACCACGATCTCTTTCACCTCACCTGCTTTGATACTCTCCGCAACCGCTGAGAGTGTGGCCTCATCGGTCTTTTCAGCATGCGTCGCTGAGTATGAATAGAGCGCAGCGAGACCGAACAGAACAATGACCACAATGATGAGGTTGTTCCAGAACTGCCCAGGCCCAACTGGTACTGGCATTCGCCACCCCTCCTTTCCCTCGGGTTGCTGCCCGTTCTTCTTGTCGGGACTCGGCTTTTTCCCTTCAGTATGGCCGTTTTCCGGCTTCTTATTATTAGATGAATCCATAGAGCGTCATTATACAGATAAAAGTCAATTTTGCGAGGTACGAAAAAGGTCCCGATAGGGACCTTGCCGCATCACCAATACTCACCATTCATGCACGCATAGCAAAATGAATCGGGTTGTGGCGAGAGGTTGCGCAGCACTTCAAGCGGGAGGTACTCGAGCGAATCAGCATCTATCGACATACGTATTTCTTCGGGGGTCTGATGCGCCGCAATGAGCTCCTCACTCGTCGGCGTATTGATGCCGTATCGACATGGATATACTGTAGGCGGAGATCCAATACGTACATGGACTGCTTTCGCTCCAAGGGTACGAAGCTTTCGCACGATCTTCGGAAGTGTTGTTCCACGCACAATCGAATCGTCAACAAGAACAATCGATTTACCTCGGATCTCGTCTGACGCAAACGAAAACTTTTGCACCACCTCGGCATCACGTTTCGCTTGTGTCGCTGCAATGAACGTGCGTCCTACGTAGTGATTACGCAAGATGACCGGCATGTATACTCCAGAACGTTGTGATTCACCATATCCAACGGCCATATACATGGCACTATCAGGAACTGGAGTCACAATATCTGCACCGTGAGCTGGACAAACTTCTTCAAGCTTTATGCCAAGCTCTCGCCTAAATGTTGCAACCGATTTTCCAAAGATAGTGCTCGATGGGAGTCCAAGATAGATCGATTCAAAGCGACACTGCTTGAGTGTCGTACTAGATTCGAAAAGTCTATGCTTCGCGACACCAGCAACGCTGAATGAAACAAGTTCACCGGGACGAATGTCTTCTATACCCTCTGCGTCTACAGCGGTAAGCGCACAAGTCTCTGATGAGACAAAGTATCCCCCATTACTTACTCCGTACGAAAGTGGTCGATTTCCTGTTGGATCTCTGACCGCAATCATCACATCAGGAAGCATGATGCAGAGTGCATAACTTCCCTCGAGTAGTGAAAATACCTTTGCAGCATCAACAACAATATCTCCGGAATCGTATTTCTCAAACAACCGGAGAATGCACTCACTGTCGAGCGACGTTGCGAATGGCATATTGAGATCGAGTTTCAGCGCGTCGACATTTGTCAGATTGCCATTGTGAGCTATTGAGATCGGCTTCCCGTCATAGATACCCTGAAGAGGTTGGATATTATCTCTCCCCGGTCCATCCTGAACAGTTGGGTACCGTAGGTGTCCGAGTGCATCCAGTCCATGAAGTCGCTCAAGCATACCAGCTGTGAACGCTATCCGAACGAGCCCAGGATGTGCTTCACGATAGAAGTGGCGCCCGTCATTTGAAACAATGCCAGCAAAATCAATGGCGCGATGTTGCATGCTGTGAAGGCCAATGACACAGAGCTCAGCTGCTTTGCGCGTGTGGTAGACACCAAATATGGCACACATGATACACCTCTTATTTTAATGTTCATCTGCGGTCATTATAGTGAGAATCGACACTTACGCCAGCCGAGCAGACAAAGTGCATGCATGGTATGCTCTTCCCTATGAGCCTTATAGATAACCCTAAAGTGCGCTTCAACTTTGAGATCCTCGAGACATTCGAGGCGGGTTTGGTGCTCCTCGGCACTGAGGTGAAGTCGCTTCGTGCAGGGCGGGGTAAGCTTGAGGGCTCACACGTTGTCGTGCGCGGCGGCGAGACCTTTCTGGTAGGCGCAGATATACCTGCCTACCAGCAAAAGAATGCATCAGCCGGTTATGACCCGACCCGGGCTCGTGCACTACTTTTAACGAAGGAACAGCAGGCTATAATCTTGAAAGCGAGCGACACAAAAGGCTTGACAATAGTGCCACTTTCAGTGTATAATAAAGGTAGGAAGTTGAAGCTTTCTATCGCTATTGCACGCGGAAAGAAGAAATTCGATAAGCGCGAAGCGATCAAAAAGCGCGACACTGAGCGCGACGTTAAACGCGAGCTCAAACACCGAATGTAGGACCTTGAAAATTGAATATAACCACAGTTGAAAGGGTGATCCGTGGGGGACATCCATATTAAGGGAGAGCCTGTTATGGCCGATACGAAAAAGACTGACACCGAGACTCTGGACGAATTCCAGAACAGGTTGAACGCCGAGGGCGTCGTGCGGGACATCGTGTTCCGTGAGGAACACGACAATCGGTGCCCGTGTCAGGATGACTACCTTACGCCGAGATTCGACCTCGCCCGTTCGCGCGGCGAGAACGAGAGCGGCATGCCACTTTCCCTCGACCAGCTCTTCATGATCTAGCACATTTGGGCAAGCGACGTTCGTCGCCGCTTGCCTCACCCTTTCAGCTGTGGTGTCCGGTCATTCGTCCAACTCCCCTTTCATATATATGAAGGAGGCGTCGGGGGGATGATCGGCTTCGACGGTTGGCTAGACGCGAAAGCGTGCAGCGTCGAGGTCTGGTGACCTCGTTAAAACACCAGATATTTCACGTGCAAAGAATTCCGTGAAGAGTCCGTACTTTACTGCTGCGGACTTCGCATTCGCTCGAGCGTAACTAGATTACCCTCGCGATTCGCGCATCACACGCTTTGACATCCGATATGAGCGACGTGGTGTAATAACTATCGGGTTCTGGGATACTGCGCCGTTTCCGTAATATCCTGAAATTCTTGAAACTCGGAAGGTACCGATTCTGTTCATCTCATACGATACCTTCTTAAACCTTAAGATGATCTACGCGCTGTAGATCCGCCTCGCCTACCTTCTCGGACTGGGGTTCGATTCCCCACATCTCCACATGTACAATAATCCGCCCCTTGGGCGGTTTTGTGTTTTGGTATTCCAATCCACCCTCCTCTTCTTTTCAAACAATACATTACTTGATCGAAGTAACTCGATTCAAAAGACTTCTTTTCGGATTAAATATATAGAGTGAAGCACTGAAACAAAGTGAAAATATCATATTGATCATTAGTCTTAACTCCACATCACAAAGCAATGTTTCCGGTGCGAAATTGATACTGCATCTGTACCCCACCGGTGTAGCGAAATGGACATACGCTTTCACACACAAAAAACTAAACACACTGAGGCCGACATACCAACGCCAAAATTTCTTTAGATCTTCTGCTCTAAAGCCATTTAGAACCAACTGCTTAAGAGGTTTCGCAATGAAAAAATATACTAGGAATATAAAAACCAGAAGACCTCCTACAATAATGATCGCAATTACGTTTGTTGTCATGCGTTACTCATTAAAAGATTATCACGATCTCTTTAGTTCAGGAATGCGTATTGGCGCCGACAATCCTGTTTGTTCAGTTACAGAACAGGCACGTATCAGAAGGCGTAGCTCTATGCAATTAGGAGGCTTTCTTTTTTGCGAAAACACTGTTGACTGGTGTTTTCAGGTGTGCGGCACCAGTCAGAGCATCGATCGGTACGTTGCCTGCACGCATATTTACCTGAATCGAAGGAATGATGAGCTTAGGCATACCGAGTTCCGCATCGCGCTCTGTGCGTAGCGCGATGAATTTTTTCGGGTCACCTTCCTTGAGATGGACATTGTTACGCTTTTGTTCCCCGACCGTAGTCTCCCATTGGTATTCTGTGCGTCCTTCGGGGAGATAATCATGACACATGAACATACGCATTTCCTCTGGTAGCGTAAAGATCTTTTGTGCTGATGCATACATGGACTCAGCACTCCCTCCGGGGAAATCAGCGCGCGCGGTACCGTAGTCGGGCATAAAGAGGGTATCGCCCGCAAACACAGAGTCCCCGATCACATAGACAACGTCAGCGGGAGTATGTCCGGGTGTATGCATAACATATGCTGGGATAGTGCCAACGTTGAAAGTGTCACCATCATCGAATAATCGATCGAACTGACTACCGTCGCGCTCAAACTCTGTTCCCTCATTGAACGAAATAAGATTCCCGCAGAGTAGCTGTTGTGGCTGTCGTAGCAGCTCAGTATTGCATTGTTAACGTAACCAGCTCTGGGTATATATGAAATCAAAGCTCGTCCCGTTTTTTGAAACTTTGTTTTGCTAAGTGAATCCGAGATTGGCTGTGCCGACTCCAACAGACACTTGGTTAGCTCCACATTCAACTGAACGATTCTTTCTGCCTGCATATACACTTAAATTTTAGCTAAATTTAGTTGTATTTTACCATTTTTAGGCCTATTTTACTCGGAGGATACTTGACATATCGCTATATTTGGTGTATTATTGAGTACAGGTTATATCCACTGAAACGCTTCACCTTTTTGCCACTGAATTGAGGAGGGCTACATCATGAAACGCAAAGAAGCCATCGAATGGGCTGAGAAAATCGCTTCGCTCATTCATTCTGGCTCAAACCGAGTCGGAAGAACCACGGTCGGAAACCAGTCCCTGATGGGAATGCTCTCCGTCATGGTTGCTGCAAAAGACAGAGATGCCGATGCATTCGATCCAAGTATCGAAGAAATCATCCTCTTTGGCTCTGCTGCCCAAGTTGGTGATCACGATGAAGTCGGCGACCTCGATCTCATGATCTTCGATAAGGGATTCTACTCGAACATCTTGTCGGTCGAATCTGGAGACGGCCTTTCGTGGGATTCGGGAATCGGGTTTCTCAGAGACAACCTCACACAGCTGTTTGAGGGATGGTTCGGGTTTTCGAAAGACGACCCCGCCATCCGTGAACTGCTTGAAACGCCTCTGGTCGACCTTCATGTTCTACCAATCACGGTCTTCACAGACCCGAGTCGGCGACGTGAGATTGCGGCAAAACACCACGATCCCAAGTTCTTCGAAAACGCGTTCTCATCAATGCTGAGATTTGACAGGACTGACGGGAAGTTCGTCCCAGTCGATCTGGCGTATTTCGAACATCGCAGTTCAGGCGATCAGATCTGGACGCACTGAGGAATGCGTGACTTTCCAAGGGCTGCCCCTGACACTTGTTAGTGTGGCGGCCTTTTCTTTACTCCAAAGGACGCCCGCAACTCTTACAAACATTTTCATCACTTTCCTTTTCTTCGGTGGTGTCAGTGTTTTCAGTCAGCACTTGATTGCAAACCTTATACCAGCTTATGTTTTTTCCTTCTGGAAGTTGATTGATGTCGTCGTACTTTCTGGCAAACTTGATTGCATAGTAAATCGTCCTTTGGCTTTTACCTGTTGATTTTGCAATGCATTGCACAGCACTTTCGCCTTCGGCTTTATACTCTTCGAACTTTGGTAGATCGAGCAATATCCTCTTTCCAAGTTCATGGTAACCCTTGATCAACTCCCACCGAGAGTTAAAGACCGTTTCAGTGATTATTGCGTCACAATCTTCTGTGAGTGAGCTATACCATTCTTGTTGTTCCAGTTCTTTCCTAATTTCTTTTGTTGTATCTGTTTTGATAATTTCCATATTGTATTTTGAAAAACTTCTAATAGCGTTTCCAGCCAGCTATACCTACTTCGTAAGTATCATGTTCTATATCCTTCTTGTGACCTAACGCTGGTAAAAAACTATGCTGTATTAAGCACTTTTTGTAGCGTTGGTGAGGAGTTGTAGTAGTCCCAAAAGTTTTTTAGGTAGTCTTTTACTTGGTTCGATGTTTTACCTGCTATGTCCACTAAAACGTTAGCGTCAATGCATTGCATTGGCGCTTTGCGTTTTGTATTTACCACCCAGGTGTATACTGGGGCGATATAACTAACTTCATTGTGCTTATGGATGAAGCTCAAGTACTCAATACACAACGTAAGTCTTGGAACGATTTTTCAACCGGGTGGCTCAAATGGGACGCGCTCATCATGGAGTGGCTCCGTGCTGCCGGTGAACAAATGATCGAGGATGCACACCTCAAAGACGGCGATCATGTGCTCGATGCTGCTACGGGCACCGGTGAGCCTGGAGTATTGGCAGCACAAAAGTTTCCCCACATCACGGTCGTAGGTACCGATGTGGCTGAGGATATGGTGGCTATTGCTAACGCGCGCGCAAAAGAACGTGGAGTAAATAACTTCACCGCAGAGGTCGCCGCAAGTGCTGCACTCCCTTTTCCTAACAATACCTTTGACGCGGTGCTTTCACGCTATGGCGTTATCTTTGCACACGATGTATCGGCGGATGTACGTGAACTTACACGGGTACTCAAGCCGAGTGGACGCATGGCGCTCGCAGCCTGGGCAGAGCCAGCCGACAATCCCTGGGCAACCACAGTCCCCAAGATCCTGAGTGAGCTTGCCGGTATCACCCCGCCACCACTGGATGCACCGGGCATCTTCCGTTGTTCAAAGCCCGATTCCCTCAGCTCCGTTATGTCCGAGGTCGGCCTTCAAGACGTCACTGTCGCCGACGTGACTGGTACGGTCGTGTTTGAAGATCCAGAACACTACTGGAACTTTCTGCTTGAGATAGCGGCGCCGATCGCTGGTGCGCTCAAGCAACTCGACGCCGAAACAGTAGCTGCGGTGCGTGCCAAGACCCTCACCACGATCGAAGGGTTCAGAAAGGATGGGAGGATCTCGCTTCCCTACCACGCACGTGTGACCAGTGGTACGAAACGTTGAGCAGCGCTGTTATTACTCTAATGTAGCGAAGGATAGAACAAAGGCCGCATGGGTAATCCCATGCGGCCTCGTTCTTTATTTCCCAACTACACCTAGTAGCAACTATGCCTGACCAGTACCGGTATCTGAAGGTGTTGCGGAAGCAGATGGAGCAGATCTCATATACTTCCCAGCAATGAAACCGAGGAGCGCACCCATGATGAGCGTGAGTATCGCAAGTATTGTACTTCCAGTATCTCTATCGCTATCGTGATCGGCGGCGTGATGATCATCGACCATTTCGGCCATGGCATCATGCATATCCTCATGGGTATCCTCGTCATGTACATCAGCCATATCGTGCATATCCATCATTGAGTTTGGAAATGCCCACATGTCCTGCGCTGGTTCAGCAACGAATACAACGACCATGTCCTCCGTCCTGAGGATCTCGGTCTCGTACTCGTCCTCGGGAACATCCACTGCCGAAAGGGTGACCTCCGCATCAGCGTCCTCCCCCCAACTTCCGGCCCGGCTTCCTTCGCGCATGAATGTCGGCGGAGCGATATGGAAAACAATGCGATATTCTCCCTCTGGCAACGCTACGTTGGTGCCATAATGGTAATTGCCACCAAACATGCCATGGAGCATCTTCTGCGTGACTGCACCTGTCGCTACATTGGTAATGTCGGCAGTGATCGCAAGTTCGGGGATTCGCTTACCATCAAGCGTCTCAGCTTCTATTTCGATGTGATAATTTTCTCCAGGTGCCGCAGCGACCACCGCGAGTTTTTCGCTCGCCACTTCCTCCTCCTCATCCCCATGCGCACTTACGGCCTGTGCATACGTGAGCAGGAGAAATGAACAAAGTATTCCTATACCTATAGTCCAAACGTGCTGCTGCACAAATGTGCTTTTCATATCATTATATAAATTACTAAGATCGAATGATCGATCACTGTATTAATCATACTGCTCTTATCCTCAGTAGATACACACGACTGTGCACAGACAACCCCACTCACAGTGATAATACTTGTCACGGCAGCGGGTTTCTTCGAATTATTTGAAAATTTATCTTGGGAGGGTGTCGATCTTGGCTGCAAGAATAAAGTCGTTGGTTGAGAGGCCGCTGATCGCGTAGGTCATGAGTTCGATCGTGACGTTCTTAAAATCTGTAAGGTGGATGTCGGGGTGGTGCCCTTCTATTTCTGCGAGCTCTCCTACTTTGTTTATGAACGCCAGAGCATCTTTAAAGTTCTGACACACAAAGCGACGGCTGATACGCAACGAATCAGCGGATACGATCCAGTCTGGCACTTGGGTCCGAAACTCGGTCACCTCTTCTGGTGTAAGCGGTGGCACCCCGCCCTCACACGCCACACACTTTTGATCGGTAAGCATAATGTTCATATTCCAACTATACCGCTCCGCGAAATAAAATAAAAACCGCCTGGAGCTATCCTGGCGGCTTATGTTGGTTACCTTTAGTTACGTCACTTAGAGTGACAGTCGCGTACCGGCGAGATGCGCGCCCACCAACATATTGAACGTGGAGCACGGACTCACCCCGTCACCGAGACCGTACCAGAGTGCGCGGCGGCGAAACTGGTTGAGTACTGCATGGAGAACAGCTTCATCAAGACACTGTCCGTAAAAGAGCATGCGCTTATCGTCAGCGTACCTGTCGCATGATAGAGAGATCATGAATGGCTGTTCGTCCTTCTTGTCATACAGCGTAACCTGCACATCAAACGCCCTATTCCAGACTGTTGGTGTGAGTTCAGAAAGCGTGTAGTGCTTCCGACCACGGAGCACCTCATGAACTTCGTCCGTATCGAACGTGACTGTGGTGTAGTCGTAGGTCGTGTGATCCTCAGCGGTGAGAATGTTGACTGTAAGATCCTGCCTGTGTTCCGAAACGGTCTTGCTGAGTGCTTGTGCCGTGGCGAGAAACTCCTTGTACGACACACGCCTGAACCGTTTGTCATGACTGAATCTAAACCCATCCTGCTGCATCGAAAACCTCCATGACAACGTTTAGTCTGCCTACTATATAACGGAAAAACGTTTTTACGTCAAAATCCGTCAGGAAGTGGTATCTTTCTTCTTCGCAAATGCGCTGTTGACCGGTGTCTTTAGATACGCAGTATCGGTCTCTTTATCGATCGGCAGGTTCCCTGCACGCATATTTACCTGTATTGAAGGAATGATGAGTTTGGGCATACCGAGGGTGGCGTCACGTTCGGTCCGCATAGCGATGAACTTTTCTGGATCACCTTCCTTGAGATGGATATTGCTTCGCTTCTGCTCCCCGACCGTAGTTTCCCACTCGTACTCACTTCGCCCCTCAGGTAGATAATCGTGACACATGAACATACGCATCTCTTCAGGAAGGGTAAATATCTTTTGTGCAGACGCGTACATGGTCTCTGCGCTCCCGCCGGGGAAATCTGCACGCGCAGTGCCATAATCCGGCATGAAGAGTGTGTCACCCGCGAAGACCGCGTCCCCGATCACATAGACCACATCTGCAGGTGTGTGTCCCGGTGTGTGCATGACGAAGGCCGGGATGGTACCGAGCATGAACGTATCGCCATCATCAAAGAGACGGTCGAACTGACTCCCATCGCGCTCAAACTCGGTCCCTTCATTAAAGACCTTACCGAAGGTTTCTTGTACGGTGACGATATGCTTCCCGATCGCCATAGTGCCACCTAGTTTCTCTTTGAGGTACGGTGCTGCTGAAAGGTGATCTGCGTGTACATGTGTCTCGAGTATCCACTCGACCGTATACCCTTCCTTTCGGATGTAGTCGACCATTGCATCCGCACTTTCGTACGAAAGCGCTGCACCATGTGGCTCGAAGTCCATGACGCTATCGATGACCGCACATTTCTTACTCTCTCCATCCGCAACAACGTAGCTGATGGTGTTGGTCTCAGGATCAAAGAATCCCTGGACGATTGGTTTGTGGGAAAGGTATGTGTCGTAGGTAGTAGGCATAGACAAATGTGTTAGCGAATACTGATACGGTCTTCCTATTTATTCCAAGGCATCTTTGCGAGCGCAAATGACATACCACACCATCCCGTGAGTCCAGCAAAGAGGAGGCCTGCACCCATTGCGACACTGAGGAGAATGAAGTGCGGTGTCACAGTCAGTGAGAGCGCGTAACCAAGGAGAATCAAAGACCCTGCCACAACCAGCACCTGGCGCATGATCGGCATGCGAGAGGTAGTTGAGTTGAGCGCAAAGCCGGCATCTTTCCATGCGATGATCCCGCCTTCAACATTCACGAGCTCGGCTCTGATACCGAGACTCGTCAGTTTTTCGATCGCCTTGCGACCGCGATTGCCGCTCCGGCAGTGGATGTACACCGTCTTTTTGCCCGAAAGCTCGTTCGCGCGAGCTTCGAGCTCATCGAGCGGAAGATTACGCACACCCTGTATGTGCCCCTCCTTATACTCTGCAGGTGTGCATACATTGATAAAATCGACAGTGTCGTTACTCTGCTCTGCGCCAATGACCTCCTTAAAGGTGTGTACGTCTACGTGTTTCATAGTTTGAGTTTATCTAATACCCCAGCACCACTGCTGGTTCAGTTTTGTTACTGGGTCCAAAATAAGAGCATGTCTTCAAAACCTTCAATTTCAAGACGTCAAACAGAGGTAGGTGAGACGTATATGGACATACGGCGAACCTGCCGATGTGCAGACAACGCAGAAATTGGAGGTTTGGGAACATGCTCTAGCTTTTTATAAGTGAGATGAGTTGATCAAAGAGTGCGTGGTCCTTAATATCCTTACGTCGAATGATATGAGTGAGGAGAAAGGTCTCCACAAACTGTTCACGGAGTCCGGCAAACGAGCGTGATGCGGACTGGAGGGTCTTTCCTGCAGCGATACAATCTGGCGTTTCCTGTTGAAGCTCAGCTTTGACAGAGGCAAGCTGGCCTTCGAGGCGACTAATGTGGTCAATGATACTTTTTCGTTCTGGTGTCATATCACACTATGATAGTATAGGGGGTATACTATGTCAACTGGCTCCCTGCACCTGTTCAAAAAACCGCCTTCGAGGCGGTTTTTTGATGATTGCGATACTTTCCTACCCTCTCGCGTTCTTGAGTGCGGTACCCCACCAGATTAGCTGGTCGAGTACACCAGTGAGCGACCGTGTGTATTCAGAGAGTGCACCCTCTTTGAGGACACCCTGCTCATAAGGAGAAACCATGGTGCCTGGATGTGAACCGCACTGCGGATCGGTGCCATTTGGAGTTCTACCGCGACCTGGCGAAGCTGCTCCACCACGCGACCACCACCAACACTCCCGTACGAGACAAACCCCACCGCTTTCTTATTCCACTCTACGTAGACTGAGTCGAGGGCATTCTTCAATACCGCACTGTAGCCATGGTTATACTCAGGGGCAATGATCAAATAAGCATCTGCTTCTCGTATCTTTTGTGCGAAGGCACGGACCTCTTCATGTGCGTACGCACCACCCTCCACACTCGCAGGACTGATCGGTTGGTCGTAGAGCGGAAGTGGGTGGTCACGGAGATCCATCACTTCATATGAGATATCTGAACGTCCCTTAAGAGACTCCTCCACCCAGGGAAGCACCTTCTCACTAAAGCGACCGGGGCGCGTACTACCGACAATGACCTTTACGTTCAACATATCTATAAAAATTAATTCTTAGTGTCACTACTGTATAGATGATACTTTACAATGTAAAGTTGATAGTGTACTCTGCAATAGTAACTTTACATTGTAAAGTATTGTCCGCTCTGATATATTTGATACATGCCAAAAAAAGACTGCCCCGTTACTGCCGTTGCCACACTCCTCTCTGACACGTGGACCATGCTCATCATGCGCTCGCTCACCGAGGGACCGAAACGCTTTTGTGAGATAGAAACATGGCTCGATGGGATCTCAACGCGCACCCTTACCTTAAAGCTCAAGAAGCTCCAAAAAGAAGGACTGGTCATCAAAGGTCACGATGGTTACTACACAGCAACCAAGAAAGGTGCAGGACTCAAGATCATCGAGAATGCCATGATCCAATACAGTAAACGTTACCTATAACACCTACTCATCATGAACATCACCCCTTCCCCACTAGAACCAAACCCACATCCTATCGACCCTGCTGTCACGATCGGTCACGTACACATGAAAGCAGCTGACCTTACGGTCATTGAAAAATTCTACGTCGAGGTGCTCGGTTTCTCTGTAATGGCACGCTACCCTGGCGCGATCTTTCTCGCTGCCGGGCACTACCATCACCACCTCGCCTTCAATACGTGGGAATCACAAGGTGGCGCACCTGCCCCACGTGGCACAACGGGCCTCTACCATATCGCGATCAAGTACCCGACACGCAAAGCGCTCGCCGATGCGCTTAAGCGACTCGTGGACGCCAACCATCAACTCGATGGTATAAGCGACCATGGCACACAACAGTCGCTCTACCTCCGTGACCCAGAACAAAATGGGCTCGAGCTCTACGTCGATAGACCAGAGTCAGAATGGCCGCTTGATGAGAACGGTGCGATCCAGTTCAAAAACGAGGTCTTTGATCTCGATGCACTCCTCCGCGAACTCGAGTGACACACTACTACCTGAAGTAGGCACATTGATAGTGTCCCTTGCAAAATAGGTGCATTAGCCTTATGTTCAGGAATGATGCGTAAAAAGATCCATCCTGCCAAAAGGTTATTCGACCTTATTATTGTTGTTGTGAGTGCGCCACTAGCGCTTCCTGTGACACTGTTAGCAATGAGTGCTGTCACCGTTGAAAATATTCTTCGAGGTCGCTCATCTGACCCTGTATTCTATCGAGATATTCGTGTATCAGGAGGGGTACCCTTTACCCTGTACAAATTCAATATCTTTCGAGGTGATGTCATTGATTCTCTCAAGGCACGCGGAGAGGTTGTACATACTAAACAGTTGGAGTGGGATGGTGACCTCACGTTGACTGGAAAGGTTCTGAAGCAGATCTACATGGACGAACTTCCGCAGGTCTGGTGCGTCCTACGTGGCGACATGAGCATCGTTGGTCCTCGACCAGTCAACCAAGCGACGTATGAACGTTTTCTAAACGAAGGCATAACGGTTAAGTCCCAAATACATGCCGGCTTGACCGGTCCGTATCAATCTCTGAAAGACGACCACTCCGCCTCGTCACATTTACTCGATCAGGCATACATCGACTTTGTGGCCACAGAACCATGGTACGCGATCATCTTTAATGACATGCGTATACTGCTCCGTACCGCAAAGGTGGTCCTCAAAGCTAAAGGGTTGTAATGATGGTGGTCCGGTCATTCTCATAAGAGGTCCAATAACCACTTCACACATAACAGCTGTGGATAGACATTTTTCTGATATACTCTCGTGCGATGAGCGACGACAACTATCGACCGAAGGTGCGCGTGAAGCGGAGCAGTGCTGGTCTCGGGCTTTTTGCTGACGAAGACATTAAGAAAGATCAGTTGATCATAGAGTATACCGGTGATCGGATCACCCAAGAGGAGGCCAACCGCCGTGGCGGAAAGTATCTCTTTGACGTGACCGAAACACTTGCCATAGACGGCAAGGAACGCAAGCACACTGCGCGCTACATAAACCATGCCTGCAAGCCGAACGCTGAGGCAGAACATGATGAAGAGGACGACCGTATCTATATCCGCGCGTGTAAGAAGATAAAGAAGGGCGACGAGATCACCTATCACTACGGCAAGGAGTACTGGGAAGGGATCATTGGAAAGTCGCAGTGCCGTTGCATGACCTGCGGCCAGAGCTAGTGCCACACTCTACGATCAGAGACGTTTATAGAGCAGCTTGAAGATGACCTTCTGGAAATCTGCTAGCTGTTTATTTTCAATGATGACCACCAGCTCACGCACCTAGACGTGGCCTGAGATCGTCCCAAGCATACGATCCAATACGTAAAACAAGCCGCCTCTGCTGTTACCCAGGCTAAAGCCACGGGGCATTCGGGGGGCACCGGGATTTTTGCTTGAAGTGGAGTGAAAAACATGCTCCCAGCGTGTTTCTTACGCACACTCATTCTGGGCGAGGGTAAAGCAGTTTCCCAAACTGTTTTACTCACCGCCCTAACGGGACGGAGTATTCTCGTCGTCCTCAAATAAAAACACCACCAGGTATTCCTGGTGGTTTTAAATTTTCTTGGTCTACACCGAACACATCACGAATGTCTTCCTACTTCACCATCCTGACTTCGGCGCAGAGTTCGGGATCAAACTCGCTCGGAAAGACATTAACGGTGTCTACACAAACAAGGATGTTTCTTCCTAAACATTTGTAGGTGAGCAACAAGACCCGATCATCTGCCTGAAGGAGCAAATCGTCAAGTGCGCTGAATGAAACACTTGTACAGTAGGTGTCCTGGGGACGCCTCACTGAAAATGGGCCACTTGGTCCTCCTTCGAAGAGGATCTCACGACCACGATCGATCATAAAGTGGTGGTAAATCTCCGCTTGACGCGCATGCGCTGGCATCACGGCAAGCATAGTGCCTGCAATAATGCCGGCAGTAGCAAAACTTTTCATAGTGTCCTCCCATGATCAATCAAGCAACATCCACCGTACCGTTGTGCATTTATCTGAGGATACCTCCCCTAATTCAGCCCCGATACAGAGCGTTCCGAGTGCAATTCCATTTTCACCTTCACACCCGTCGAGCCCTATCTCAATCATCTGACTACCGTGATCACTCTCCTTGGTGAGGACCACGATAAATTCTTCCCAGGATAGATCAACCTCGTCGCACGCCAACGGGCCGGTCGACTCAGACACCGCAAAAGATTCTTTGTCTTCCTTAAAAATGACAATGCCTTCTTTGGCAAAGATCACCTCGTAGGTCCCACGCAATGACGTGAATTCTACGTGTGCCTGAGTTGGTGCAATGGTGTATAGCACACCGAGCGAAAGCGTTGCAAAGGCCACAGGTAACTTCATGGCAATGAACTCCTTTGTTGATGCCGCAGTGAGATTAGCACAGCACAGCACTTGCAGCAACAAGAAAAAGATCCGTCTTTGCGGACCTTTTTCGTTGTTCCAATTCTTTGCTTGAAGTTGCGCTAGTAGAGCTTGCTGATGCCGGCGATATCGCCAGTATTGAGACTGCGGGCATACGTCTCTCCATAATCACCGTAGCCGTACATGGTCTCTTGTGTGCAGTTACTGTCGTAGAGGTCGCCCATGCCAAATGCATGACCGATCTCGTGTGTTGCGATACTGTCAAAATCCATCGCAGTGGATGAACCGTTGGTGTCCCATGCGTAGTGCGTGTTGTATACCTGATCCCATTCTACGAGATCGGGGTTTCTGCCGCGCAAGTACCACACTGAAGTGACACCAATAGTACCTGCATCGAGGAGTCCGAAGCGGACGCCATTGATACCATCATAAGTGCCTGCTGGTGCAAAACCGGTCGAAAGAGAGCTGTTACCGATGATGTCTGGCACAGTACTGACGCCATCAACTGTTCCGTCAGCAGCGTCCTCCCATTTAGCGACCGCGCCGTTGAGTAGATCGTAGACAGTGGTCTCACTGAGACCTTTATTGTTTGTGGGATCAACAACCCATGGCTCGACCGTCTTCCACTTGCCACCGGTGATGTAGGTGTAGCAGGCACTTCCGCCACCACCTCCACCTCCTGGAGTGCCAGACGGCTTCTTGCCGGCATCCTTCCGGTGCACGATCATAAACCCGTCTACGATCTCACCGGTCTTTGGGTCCTTTGCACTCCCGAGAGAGTACACGTTTGGTGCTACCTCCTTTGCATTTGAGGGTAGTGAGATAAGCGCTCCACCCTTCGCTGCTGAAGGAAGTTGGCGATCGGGCATTGCGTATACCGTAGTACTCCCTACAGTAGCGAGCATGCATACGAACGCAGCAACAGAAAATACATGTTTCATATGGTTGATGAGATTATCCAATAGTGGGTACCAGTGTACCACGTATCTCACTATAGGCCAGTTTGGATTCTCGGGAGCTAGTTAAGCTCAATATCGAGGTGCTTCACCTGAGGATGCTTTTCAATGACAGACCGTTCTATAGCATCGATAGCGCGCCCAATGAGGCGCGGCGCGCGATTCGTCTGATACACGACAAACTTCTTGAACTCTTCGTAGTCATCCTTGAGGTTGTCGTACTCTTCCCTAAGGTCATCGTGTGCCAACATCTCACCGACAAGAGCAGCACCATTGAACTCAACCTCACACTTTATGTGGTACTTATTGATATCGAGCACCTCGGTCTTGTAATCGAGTATCTTCTCGACATACGGACTGCTCGCAATGATACCTTTGATATCTTTTGAGATATCCTCGGGAATGGTCTTTCCAAGAAGGAACTCTCTGTTCTTGGCGATCAGATAGATCGCAATGACGCCGAGCAATATACCGATGAGGATTGAGCCCGCCGCATCATAGTATGCAGAATGGGTCAGTGACGCCAATCCAAGTGCAATAAGAGCGATCATCACACCGGTGACTGCAGCAGCATCCTCATACACCACAGCGACGGTCACGGGGTCGCCGGCTTTGAGTTTTTCTGCAAGGGTGTCGCCGGGAGTTCTTCGTGTGAGTTCAGAATAGGCCTTATAGAGGGTATACCCTTCGACACAGAGCGAAGTCAGGAGTATTCCTACCATCAGCGGTGAGACGATGATCTCATGTGAAGCACGGAGTGCATCGATACCGTGGTACACCGTCACACCAGCACCAAGAAAGAAGATGCCGCATGCTGAAATGAGCGCCCACAAAAAGCGCTCCGAACCATACCCATACGCATAGCTCTTGTCGGCCTTTTTGACCGAGCGCTTGAGTCCTAAGAGTAGGAGTGATTGATTCAATGTGTCAGCGATCGAATGGATCGCCTCACCAAAGAGCGATGCCGACCCTGAGACGAAATACCCAAAGAGCTTAAGGAGTGCGATGAATGTGTTGCCGATAAGGGCGTATGTGACTGATGTGGTGCCGGTAACGGCCATGGATTTCTTATTAGAGCATGACAGATCATATTTGCAAAACCACAGCACAAACGCCGGTGCGGGGAGCGCACCGGCGTTTGTATATGTTCGTAACCTTACTCAACTGGGACGTCAGTGCCCTCATGCGCACCTGTATCGTCTGTGGTGGTCTCGCCAGACATATCACCACTCATCTCCGA
>JAYQPD010000012.1:0-30314 GCA_038145135.1 bacterium
GAGCACGATACGAAGGGTGTACCGTCCCCGTAGGGGAAGAGTCTCGAGCGTCCACAAAACCAAATCTCGATGCTACACTACCACCATGAAAACAGTCATTGTTGCCTCACAAAATCCCGTTAAAATTGAAGTGGCGAAGCGTGCATTCGCCGCGCTCTTTCCTGAAACAGAATTTGAGTTTATATCAACCGATTCTCCGTCTGGTGTTTCAGACCAACCGTATGGTGATGATACTTACCTCGGAGCATCAAATCGTCTTACCCACATACACACAGTGCATCCTGATGCTGATTACTGGATCTCACAGGAAGGGGGTATTTATACTGATGGCACTGAACATTGGAATCAGGCGTGGATACTCGTCAAAGACCGCGATGGTAACGTGGGAAAATCTGCAACTGCGAAGATGTTCTTACCTAAGAAGTTGATAGAAATGGTTCTTGCAGGTCAGGAGCTTGGCCACGCGGGAAACGAATTTTTCGGTACCGAAAACATTAAACACAAGAGTGGTGTCATTGGAGAACTAACGAATGGCAACATCACGCGAGCTGACTACTACACGCAAGCCGCCATGCTCGCACTTGGTCAACTACTCCACCCGGAGTGGTTCAAATAGCTACCGTCCCTGACCGTACTGCTCTGTAAGCCCCTCAACATGTCCCTGGTAGTCCTCAGAGCAGTGGAAGTTGCCTTTTTTATCGTGAAAATAGAACATACAATCAGTCTTCTTTGGGTTGAGGGCAGCTACAATTGCACCAAGTGAAGGGTTGGCAATAGGTGCAGGAGGGAGACCGGGATACTTGTAGGTATTATATGGTGAATCTATGTCTTTATCTGCAGGACGTGCTGCTGGCCACCAGGTCTTTTTGGTCCCATCCGCTTTTGCATACTGCATGGTCGCATCGAGTTGAAGTTTCATACCAGCAAACAAGCGGTTCCAGATCACACCAGATATAAGACGCATGTCTTCATAGTCGCGTGCTTCGCGCTCAAGAAGAGAGGCAATGGTAAGGGCATCTTGGATAGATACCTGACTCTCCACCTCTTCGTTGTATCGCGCAATGATCTCCTTCTCAAAACGTGTGATGATGAGCGGAGCAACATCTTTCGGCTCGGCACTGCGTGAGACAACATACGTACCAGGAAAGAATGCTCCATCGTTAGTGTAGGGGAGCCTATCGACGACCTGTGATTCAAACTCATTTCGCTGATCTGCGTTCCAGTGAAGAATGCGGGCAAAGTTTGAAATGATCTCTTCTTTTCTCTCACCTGGTTCAATGATGAGAATGCGAGCAGTCGGTGAAGCGAGGTTTTGGGTGAGTGACAGATTCGCAACAACACTGAGTGCTTTCGCAAAATACGAGTCAGTACTGTTTCTTCTTGCGAGTGTTCTCACCATAGGGCTATCGAGATAGGTTTCAGCACGCGGGTTCTCTACAATGACCTTACGTTTAGGATCAACACCTACTGGGAATGGATCGACAGTATCAGTTTTGCCGATAGATACTGCACCGGCACCATCATATAGAGCGTCATGTGAGCGGATGTAAGTATATGTGCCAAGCGCTGTTACCATCATAAAAGCAACCGCAGAGAGGCCGACGAGCGCTGGGAGTTTAGGTGTCCATAGCGCCGGCTTGAGGGGTGCGATGAGTACCGGCTGCTTCTTCTTTTTCATGCATCAGTATTATGACACATCCGGGCCAAGGAATGCATTTGATTAACAGGGGAGACTATCGTAGCATAGGGGACAAGTAATTCGTGATCATGAAATACAGCGCACTACTCTTCTATCAATATACAGAGATCGCTGAGCCAGAACGGCTTAAGGAGCGCGAACGCGCCGTATGTGAAGTACTCGGTCTTACGGGGAGAGTGATCATCGCACCTGAAGGTGTCAATGCGACACTCGAGGGTACTGAAGACGCAATTGCTCGCTATGTAGAACATCTAAAGAAGGATAAACGTTTTAAAAAAACGGATTTCAAGATCACTGAAGGAAATGGCGCACTTTTTCCACGCCTCTCAATAAAAGTAAGGAGTGAAATAGTGACCACACACCTTCCGGAGGCGATAGACCCCACAAAGGATACCGGAGTTCACTTAGCGCCTGAACAGCTCAAAAAGTGGTTTGATGAAGGTAAAGACTTCGAAATAATCGATATGCGCAATGACTTCGAATACGATGTGGGGCATTTTCGGGGATCACACAAGAGCGGCATGAAGCATTTCAGGGATATTGAACAGGTTGTTCCTCAGTTTGCACATGTAAAGGACAAACCGGTACTTACGGTCTGTACTGGCGGGGTACGCTGCGAAAAGGCGAGTGCGTACTTGAAACAAAAAGGTTTCAAGGAAGTGTACCAACTCCATGGGGGTATGCACCGCTTTATGGAAAAATATCCTGGAGAGGACTTTCTTGGAACGCTCTATACGTTTGACGGACGTGTCACTATGGATTTTGGAGGTGAACGCGAGATCGTGGGCAAGTGTGTGCATTGTGGGGCACCTAGTGAGCGATTTGCTGATTGTCTCGAGGATACATGCGGCTCACATTTCATCGCCTGTGATGCGTGTAGGGATGAAAAGGGGCGCGCTGCATGCCCAGAGCACATGGGTGTGGGCGCAAACAAGTGAGTGTGATCAGTGCTTCACAAGGAGACGTCGCTAAGAGCGACTAGTGGGTGTTTCGATCATTACTCTGTCGGGGTGTAAGCAGAGCTTCCTCTCAGCGCTCGTTCGGAAATGATGATTGCATCCTCATTTCGCTCACTCGCTTGAGAGTAGTACCGGTAGTACGCGTCCATGTTGGGGAGATATACATAGTCGGGGTGTAAGCAGAGCTTCCTTCCTGCATTTGCTCAGAAGTGGGTGCAAGCACCCACTTCATTCGCTCAATTGGAAGTAGTATAGTGGCAGTACGCGACCATGGGGTTGCGATCATTACTCTGTCGGGATGTAGTATACCGGTAGTACGCGTCCATGGGGTGGATGTAGACCGAGTTCGATTCTCGGCATCCCGACAGAGTAATGATCCAACTTGAGAAGTCTGTTTCGATTCTCGGCACCCCGACTAAAGATCGACCGAGTTCTGGGAGACTGTCGATGTAATAATCAGTACGATTCTCGGCATCCCGACAGAGTAATGATCCAACTTGAGAAGTCTGTTTCCATCTTTAGCACAGTACTTTATTTTTCACAGTCACAGAAATTGAGTAAAGATGGTTTAACGAATTAGCAAAGTGGCATAAAATGTAGGTATGAATAAATATTTTGCTCTCATCGTGCTGTGTGCCGTGGTGATCATTGCGTTCATCCTTATTGATCGCTCAACAAGTACGCGCACCGCTACTCTGGATGATCCGTATGGTTGCTCAGGTAAGGGCACTGAACTAACAATTGATCTGATCGCTAAGCGGCTTGAGTGGCGTTTTGAGCCAGAGACCATTGAGGTAAAGCGTTGTGACCATGTTACGGTGAAAATCACCAATGAGGATGACTTCGACCATGGTTTTGCCCTTGATGCGTTTGGTGTGCTGAAGCGAGTTCCCGCATTATCGG
This sequence comes from bacterium, assembly GCA_038145135.1. Taxonomy (GTDB): domain Bacteria; phylum Patescibacteriota; class Minisyncoccia; order Phycocordibacterales; family UBA918; genus JAYQPD01. The sequence goes on from JAYQPD010000012.1 coordinate 3,562, forward strand.
AAAGTACCGTCGATTTTGTGGCTACAAAGACTGGAACTTTCGCATTCTACTGCCCGCTTGCGTGTGGAGCGAGTAGTGATCCAAAGTATGACTTGGCCGAGGGGGTAGTACAAACCGGACCGCACGCCGGGACCGTGAGGGGACATTCAGAACACATCGGGACCTTTATTGTGACTGACTAGTGTTGGTTGATCCCGATCTACAACATAGATTTGACTTGTTCACAACAACACTCAATAGGTGTTCTTATGTACTGATATAATAAATGGGTAGGGAATTTACTATATTTAGTACTGTTGCATGAAACCGATCGTTCTTGAAGAGCTGTCGTCGCCCGGTTGTCATAACTGTGAAGCATTTAAAAATTTCTGGGAATCTGAGAAAGCTAACTGGCCCAATGTTGAGTTTAAAGATGTGAGTATTTTGACACCAGAAGGTCAAGAACTCGTTCAAAAACACAGTATTTTTGCATCGCCTGGCATTATCTTGAACGGGGAGCTTTTTTCGACTGGCGGTGTCAATCAGGGTTCATTTAAAGAAAAATTAAAAGCGCTCTCAGCAGAGTAGTTCTATGTCACAAGAAACACCAGTGTCGATCGGCATGCAGGATGTAAAGCTTCGGTCCATTCTTATATTTTCAACGGTCGGTGTCTTGGCATCGATCATATTTGGTTTGCTCTACCTCTTCGTGATCGCTCCGTCTGCACCTGGTTCAAGTATCGGTTGGTTCTTGTTTGCATTTGGAACAGGTATCACGATGATCGTGATGCCATGTACACTTCCACTCGCGTTTGTCATTGTGCCTCTCTCAATGGGTAAGGGTGTAGCCAAAGGACTTGGGATCGCACTTGCGTTTGGTATCGGTGTGGCAGTGACGCAAAGTATGTACGGTGTTATTGCGGCACTCATCGGCGGGATTGCTATCGATGCACTCGGAGCACCGCTTGAATCGGTTAAGAATTGGGTCTATCTCATTGCTGGTATTTTCGCGCTCCTTTTTGCACTTGGGGAGATCGGGCTCCTAAAGGTCAGGATGCCAACATATACAGGTGCCGCCCCCGCATTCATCCAGCGACGCCCAGATATCACTAAGGCATTCTTGCTCGGACTCTTTCTCGGGAACATCGGAGTTGGATGTCCACACCCTGCGACACCACTTATGCTTATTGAAGTTGCTACTTCGGGTGATGTGCTCTACGGATGGCTTATGTTCCTTACCCATGCCATCGGTCGCATTCTGCCACTCCTCCTCCTCGCATTCCTCGGTATTCTTGGTGTGAATGGACTGAACTGGCTCATGACCCGCAAAGAAGCTGTGGAACGGGCTACGGGTTGGGCGATGGTCTTTGTAGCAGGTTTTATTCTCACTCTCGGTCTCTTTACACACGATTGGTGGGTAAATTCAGGTATTCACTCTGCGCTCGAGAAAGTCACTAACGAATCGTACTTCAATGAACGATTCAATGACATGCTGAACACCGCCGTTGCCCACGTACACGGCCTTGAAGAAGGTCCGGGTATGTTCGGTCTGCCACTCTGGCTCGGTAATTGGTTCCTCGTTGCTGTATGGCTTATCCCAATGTGGTGGTGGTGGTCCAAAAAGCGCAGGTCGCTGCTCACGAGTCCGGCTTTCAGGCTGCAGGCTATTGAGGAGCGCATCTTGAGGCTCACAGAATCGCACACCAATCTCAAGAATGTTGTACCACTCACCGAAGCGACACATGACTCTGCGCTCTCTGAATATCAAACTCAGCTCGAGGCACTAGAGAAGCTTCGCAAGGAAGCAGAACAGCAAGTGCAGTCAGCTGCCCAGAGCCAACTCAAAGAGCCGCTCGCGCGTACCTACGAAACACGTATTCTTGGTATTCAGCGCAATTACCTCATCATCCTCTCAATCTTCCTCCCACTCACATTTATCTATTTCCTTCCTACCAACTTCTACCTCACCTCTGTTTCTGGACTCGGTGATCATCACCAGGACGATGAGCATGGGGCCGCGGTTGAAGATGATGGACATATGCACGACCATGGGGCTGCTGCGGCTCCCTCATCAATGAAGCGCTCTGAGAGTACTGAAGGTTTATCTGATGCTACGAAATACGAAATAGTCTCTCTTGCAGATGGAGATCATTATGCGATGACCGCATCGTATGTTAAGAAACAGGTTGGAAACCGAACACTTCGTATGATGGCGTACAACGGCTCTGTTCCTGGTCCGTTCATCTACGCACCAGAAGGCGCCACCATCTACATTGATTTCACCAACAATACTGATATTGATCAGACCATCCATTCACATGGAGTGAGACTCGACAACACTGATGATGGTGTTCCAGGTATGACCCAAGCTGAAGTAAAGCCAGGCGAAAAGTACACGTACGCGGTGACCTTCCGCGATGCAGGTGTGACCTGGTACCACCCACATACACGAGATGATATAGGACAGGAACTAGGTCTGTATGGAAACTATATAGTAGACCCAACAGACCCAGACTATTGGAATCCGGTGAACCGTGATATCCCGCTGGTCATCGATGACATTCTCCTTGATGCAGATGGCACTGTCGGTGATTTCTACGATGACCGTATCACGCATGCACTTCTCGGCCGTTTCGGAAATACATTCCTGGTGAATGGGGAAGAAAACTATGTCCTGCCCGCCAAAAAAGGTGAAGTGGTTCGCTTCTATGTCACCAATGTCTCTAACGCTCGAACATACAACTTATCTATTCCTGGGGCAAAGATCAAAGTTGTTGGTGCAGATATTGGTCGTTATGAGCGAGAATATTTTGCAGACAATGTACTCATCTCACCCGCTGAGCGTGTTGTAGTAGAAGTGTTGTTTGAAAATGAGGGTACATATCGACTCACGAACACGACGCCGAACGGCAGTGTCGATCTTGCATCGTTTGCAGTCTCTGATGAGCCAGTGACTACTTCACTTCGTGAATCCTTCATGTTTGCGCGCACCAATACTGAGGTTGTAAATGAATTTGCCACGTTCCGTGATCGTGCATACCAGCCATCTGATAAGAAACTTACACTCACCATTGATCCAAAAAGCGCAATGACTCTTGATCACAGCGCGCACGCCCATGGTGATACTACTCAAGACCAATCTCACACTGATCATGGAGATACAATGATGCATGACGGCATGGAAATGTCCGGCATGATGGGGAAGGTAGGTGAGTCAGCCATCCAGTGGGATGACGAGACAAATAGCGATGCCGTAAATTCCGACAAGAACATAGTTTGGCGATTGATCGATGAGGAGACCGGTAAGTCAAACATGGATATTCCAATTTCAGATTGGACTTGGAAGAATGGATCACTGGTAAAGATATCTCTCACCAACACCGCGATGGCTATGCACACAATGCAACACCCGATCCATCTTCACGGTCAGCGATTTGTTGAGCTCTCTCGCAATGGTGTGGTAAATAAAAATATGGCCTGGAAGGACACTGTACTCGTACTTCCAGGTGAGACAGTCGACATACTTGTAGATATGTCTAACCCAGGAGACTGGATGCTCCACTGTCATATTGTTGAGCACATCTTTGCAGGTATGATGCTCGCATTCCGTGTTGAAGCAGCTGATGGTACTGCCCCTGGTGATGAGTGGAGAGAACAGTATGGTATGAGTCACCTACATTCTGATACACCAACCACCGCTGAAGCAACGAAGGATTCTCAGTATAAGTACGAGACGCTAATAGATTCAAAGGGATACTCTGTTGTTTCAGATAAGACATCCTTTAGCAAAGGAAAGCTAGAATACACTGAATTGTCATTCAAAAAGCCTAACGGTACAGCACTTAACCTTTCTTCTGAAGATGACGCGCTTCGTATTTGGTTCGTACGGAGTGATGGTTTTAGTTTTATGACCTATCCAGGTAACACAGATTTTCTACAGAATGCGCCCAAAACGGGATCTCAGGCGATGCCAATGCATGACGATGGACACGACCATCTCCACGTGTTGCCATTTGTAAAAACCGCGCATGCTCATGGTGATGAAGAAGACGGTCATGACGACACGCACGAAGATATGCATCACGATATGCATGCTGACAGTGTGCGAACATACTCAGTACCGGTTGTATTTCCCGATGGAGGTACCTACCGCGCGTTTGTTGAGTTTATACCTGAGGGGAGCACCAAAACTGTCGTTGCATCGTTTGAAGTTGTAGTAAAAGATGGATCCTTCACTGTCGACAGCTTAGGATGGACACCTACTGAAAAGTGGTGGTCACTCCTCATAGCGTCATTCTTGATCATGTTCCCACTCGTATACGGTGTCCGTCGCTATATTAATGCCCCCATTAACTAACCAGTTACATGAACAAATTTGCCATTATCGGAATTGTCCTCGTTGTGCTCGTAGGAGCAGGTTTCGGGTATAAGCTCATGACCGACACCGATAGCTGTGCTGGAAAGGGTGTTGATCGAGAGTTCAATGTTGTTTCAAGAAAACTTGAGTGGCGATTCGATCCTGAATCTATCACTGTAGAAAAATGTGATCGCGTCACGATGGTAGTGTCGAACGAAGATAACTTTGACCATGGTGTCGCCATCGATGCGTTCGGTATTTCTCAACGACTTCCAGCGCTTGGACAGATCACTGTAAAGTTTGTAGCGTCAAAGAGTGGTGAATTTCCGTTCTACTGTTCAGTTTCTTGTAGCTCAAGCGACAATCCTTCACTTGGTCTAAAAGACGGTAAGGTGATGACAGGGCCGTATTTGGGGACTGTTCGCGGCCACTTTGATCACATTGGTAAATTCATTGTCAACGCACTTAGCGGCAACTAGATAGTTTTATTTATACATCATGGCAACAAAGATCGTACTGAAGGTAAAGGGAATGCATTGCGCTTCGTGCGCGATCCTCATCGACAAATTGCTCCTAAAGCAAGATGGTGTTGTGTCATCCACAACGAGTTATGGTGCACAAAAAGTAGCGCTTGAGTACGATGAAGCAAAGATAGACCTTGAGAAGATAGACGGGTTTGTCAATAAACTTGGCTATGATGTGATCAGACCTGATGAGGCAACGTCTGCTGAGGATGAGGAGAAAGCCGAAGTGCAAGAACTCATGCTTGCTAAACGGCGTGTGATCGCTTCGTTTGCGATAGCGTCACCGATCATTGCCTACTACATGGGTGTACATATGTTCAATCTTCCACACGTACACCAGATGTGGGGCATCGACCTTAACTACTTCTATTGGGTACTCTCTACACCAATCCAGTTTGTGATCGCTTGGCCATTCTATCGCAATGCATGGGCTGCCATTCGAATCGGTGCTGCAAACATGGACGTTCTCGTGGTTTTGGGTACTACCGCAGCATACCTGTACTCAATGTTCGGTTTTTTGTTCTTCAATATCGATCATCCATTCTGGGAAAGTTCGGCTGCGCTTATCTCATTCATTCTTCTTGGACGATACGTAGAAGTGCTCGCAAAAGGTAAGGCATCGAGTGCCATTAAGGAGCTTCTTAAACTCGAAGCAAAAGAGGCACATGTTGAGAGGGATGGCAAAGAAGAAACCATACCGCTCGACCAGCTACAGATCGGCGATGTGGTCATCGTACGCCCAGGTGAAAAGATCCCTGTCGATGGTGTTATTGTCGACGGCACATCACACTTAGACGAAAAAGTGGTAACCGGTGAGTCGTATCCAGTCAAAAAGACCGTAGGTGATGAGGTCATTGGTGCGACAGTCAATCTCGAAGGTAGACTTAAATTCAAAGCACAAAAAGTAGGTAAGGACACTCTTCTCAATCAGATCATCCGTATGGTTGAGGAGGCTCAGGCGACTCGTGCACCAGTACAAGATCTCGTTGATAAGGTCAGCGAGTACTTCGTACCAACGGTGGTTGTACTTTCAGTGCTAACATTTATTGGCTGGGTGTTTATTGCAGACCTTCCCGTTCGCGCTGGTATTCTCCGTATGATTGCTGTACTCGTTATCTCATGTCCGTGCGCAATGGGTCTCGCGACACCGACTGCACTGGTCGTTGGTATCGGACAGGCAGCCCGCTACGGCATTATTCTCAAAGGGGGACAGGCACTCGAGAAAGCATATAAAGTCACCGCAATTGCGTTTGATAAGACAGGAACACTCACCATAGGCAAACCGATCGTTACTGACTTCGTTATGATCGGGAACACTGTGTCGGAGAGTGAAGCGGCTATACTTGCTGCTTCTGCTGAGCTCGGCTCGGAGCACCCACTAGCTCGCGCAGTCATTGAGCATGGAAAGACCTTCGGTGAACCAAAAGATCCTAAGACCTTTGAAGCTGTGTCAGGCATGGGCATTAAAGCAATGATCACTAAAGGAAAGGATTCGGAAGTGGTCATCGGAAACACAATGTTCATGAAGGAAATGAGTGTCGATGTTTCGTCCCACCTTCCTACTCTTGAAAAGCTCCAAGCTGAGGCAAAGACAGCGGTGTTCCTTCTTGTGAACAAAGAACCTGTCGCAATTATTGCTATGGCTGATGCATTGAAACCATTCGCAAAAGAAGCCATTCAAGCACTGAAGGCAATGAACAAAGAGATCATTATGATCACGGGAGATAATCCGAAGACTGCCGCAGCTATCGCTAAGGAAGTTGGAATCGATCGTGTTCTCGCGGAAGTGCTCCCTCAGGACAAAGCGGCGATGGTGAAGAAGCTTCAGTCTGAAGGGAAAAAGGTTGCAATGATCGGTGATGGCATCAACGACAGCCCGGCACTGGCTCAAGCAGATCTTGGTGTAGCCATTGGTTCAGGCACTGATGTCGCGATTGAAACTGGTGAAGTAGTTCTCGTTAAGGATGACCTTCGTGATGTGGTGACCGCTATACAGTTGTCGCGAAAGACCATCAAAAAAGTATGGCAAAACCTTTTCTGGGCGTTCTTTTACAACGTAGCAGCGATCCCCGTTGCTGCAGGAGCACACCTCCTCATCACTCAGTCATCTTTCGGTATCGCTTCGACCTGGGTTGTATTTGTGCAGCAGCGTTTTGGCTACGCGGGGCAAATATTCTTCAACCTCTCACAGGCCACGCTCCGCCCGGAGATCGCTGGCTTCGCTATGGCGTTCAGCTCGGTATCGGTCGTTGTTAACTCAATGACACTCCGCAGATATGTGCCACCTATGGAAAAAGAAGCGAGAAAGCAGGACGATGAGGCAAAGAAAAAGGGTCTCAAGAAAACATAGTACTTGAAAAGGTGCAACGTCTTCTCCACACCCGATCGTTTGACCACTTACAAACAAGGTAAAATATAACCATGACATCACTTACACTCAACATCGAAGGAATGCACTGCGGAGGCTGCGCTACTGGTATCCAGATGATCACCTCAGGTATGGACGGTGTATCCTCATCGTTTGTAGATCTTGATGCTAAGAAGGGGACTATAGAATACGATGAAGCAAAGGTTAAACCCGAAGAGATAATTAGCGAGATCGGAAAGCTTGGATATACAGCAACAGTAGCTTCGTAACAATATGGATCTCTACACCCTAGCGGTACTTGGTCACTTGATTGGTACCGTTTTGGGTGTTGGAGGAGCGACCATGATAGAGATCCAGCTCGGTAAGTCTTTAAAGGACGGTACCATGTCTCCTGATGAGCGCTCACTGCTTGGTTCGGATTTCTTTACCACACGCATCGGTCTCGTGCTGTCAGTGATCACAGGACTCTATTTTATATACAATTATTTTGTTACCAGTACTCTCTTTAGAATTGAAAGCGGAGTATTCTGGGCAAAAATGGCTTTTATTGTGGTCATCATTGTTAACTCGTATCTTCTTCACAAACACAAGATCGGCCTCTATTGGGGCAGTGCGTTCTCGTTCGTCTCCTGGTGGACTGTGTTTGTGCTTGGATTCTTTCTCTCGCATACAATAAAGGTCGTTCCCACTAACGCTGTCGTAGAGTTCTTTGCATTGCTCGTCATCTACGGCGTCTTACTTGTTTCAGGAGCGTGGATCCTTCACACCATACGAGAGCGTATAAAGTCTACTCATGCTGGTGTTGCATCAGTTGCCGCTCCGACTCACGAACAATCATCGCATTAGGTATTGTGTGATGACTCCTCTGGTCACCACACAATGAGTGAAAGGACCTCAGCTATCTTTTCGTCACGAAGTTTTGCGGTATCAGCCTCGAGATTCAAGCGGATAACCGGATCGTTTGCTGAGGGACGAATGTTGAACCACCAACTCTCATGTGTGACCGTAAGTCCATCAAGACGAGAGAACGTCGCGCCCTCGTACTGAGTCATCAGCGTTTGGTAGACCTGCTCAGGATGTCGTTCTATTTCAGTATTTATCTCCTCTGATTTGTGGTAGGTGCGTACTTCATCGATCAGTGACGAGAGTGATCGGTTTGTTGTGCGCATGATGTCGAGAATGATGAGCGCCGGGAGTACACCGCCTTCTGAATAACGCATGGACTTAAAAAAGAAGTGACCACTTACTTCCGCTCCAAATATGGCTCCCGTCTCACGCATAAGTGAACGCACATTGATGTGACCAACGGGAGATTCATGTGCTACTCCACCACCAGTTTCCACCTGCTCACGAACTGCCTTGCTTGAACGGAGATCATACACCACAGCACTTCCCGGTTCTCGCTCGAGGAGGTACTTGGCGATCAAGATGCCAATGAGGTCCGCTGATACTGGCGCGCCAGTCTCGTCGACAAAACCGACACGGTCTGCGTCTCCATCAAAAGCGATACCGATGTGAGCTTGCTTGTTGAGTACCTCCGCGCTCAGATCGCGTAGCGTGTCGTACTTCAGTGGATTTGCTTCGTGATTAGGGCATGTAGGATCGAACGTGTCGTAAATAGAATGCACGGTGAGTCCGGGTCCAAGCTGCTTCAAGGTTTCTATCTCAAGTACGCCCACCATATTGGCTGGATCGACAACAACTTTGAGGTCACCGGTTGCAAAACTGAATTGTAGTTGAAAGTACCGTACCCACTCATCCTTGATGTTCCTAACACTTACCGTTCCAGTTCGTGGTGATCGTACAAAATTAGCATTACGCACCTGTGTTTCTATTTCTTTGAGAGTCTTAGCCGGGAAAGGAATGCCTCCGCTGAAACACATCTTTAGACCATTGAACTGTGGCCCCATGTGCGAAGCAGTGATCATTACCGTAGCATCCACAGTGTCATCACAGGCAAAATAGGTCATAGGGGTAGTGACTATGCCAAGGTCAATGACATCACCCCCTTGCTCGGTGATGCCGCGTGTCATTGCAGTGAAGAGGGCATCGCCAGAGGGTCGAATATCACGCCCAATAGCTATCCGATTAAGACCGAGGTGAACTACTAGAGCTCTCCCGATCCCTTCTACCTCAGTCTCATTGATCTCACTGGGGTACTTCCCACGAATGTCGTAGTTTCTATAGATTGTGTTTAGGTGGTCCATAGTGTGAATATATACCTCTGTCAGCACCACGATACACCAAAACCGACTCCTCGGGTATACTTGATGAAAATCAAACAACTATGCCACTTTTTTCCATGCCGTACTGCGAAGAATGCGGAGAAGCCCCGGTGCCGCACCGACTGGAGAAATTCTCACAGACACTCGATGACCTCATGTTTCGTTCGGTGCTCCTCAGTGGGCTTTTTGTGACGGTCGAACAACAGGTCACCAAACGCATCCTGAACGTGATCCCTCAACGTGCCGTTGAAGCGTTTCTGAATGGACTCGTGTCAATTAAGTTCCTGTCCAAGTCACAGGCGCCATCGCCTGACGACAATACGCGCACCCTGGCGCTCTATGAAGGTGCAGAAGACAAAGGGGTTAGGCTAGCGCAGTATAAGCTTGGCAAACAGTCTATCGCATTTGTGGCAGAAAAGATGGACGGCTCAAAGCGAAAGAACGTGTTCACGGTGATACCCCGTCCACACGGATTTATCTCACCCTCCCTCGATTGGATGGATGATAAGGGGATACTCAAAGAAAGAATGCAGGCAGGTGGCATACCGCACGCAGACGGCGGGGTAGCACGTACGTACACACAGGCATTAGAGATCTTCAAGCGCCTCAATGCACCGGTCATCATTAAGCCTCAGCGCGGAAGTCGTGGACGACACACTACGCTTGATATTCGAACCGAAGAAGAGCTGAAGCGTGGCTTTGACATCGGTATGCAGATCACCACGGCAGTGGTTGTTGAGAGATATCTCCACGGCACAGTACATCGTGTCACGCTGGTTGGTGGTGAACCTGTCGCGATCGCACGTCGTGAGTATCCGCATGTCGTGGGGGACGGCACGCATACTGTTGATGAGCTCATCGATATAGAGAATGAGAATCCAATGCGTAATGGCATTCATTTTAAGAAGCTCGATAAGCACCACCGTGTCGATCAAGCGCTCAAAAAACAAGACCTCACTCACGAATCTATTCCAGAGAAGGGGAGAGTAGTGATCATCAATGACAAGAATAGTCGACTCCACGGTACGGTGACTGAAGATATTACCGATACCGTTCATCCCGACAACATCGTGCTCTTTAAAAAGTTTGCAAAGCTTCTTGGTGATCCTATAGTCGGAGTCGACTTCATGATCGACGATATGACGAGACCGTGGACAGAGCAGCCAGATGCGGGCGTTTTGGAATGCAACGCTATGCCATTTATTGATGTGCACCACCAAGTAGTCTCAGGTCGTAAGATCAACGTAGCAGCATACCTCTGGGATGTGGTATTTCCACCTCAAATAATGGCAAAATAAAATACCGCATGTTTCCATGCGGTAGTGTTCAACCTAAGAATAGATTGTTTGCGATTTTATCACCCTGCTTCGTTACACCAGCAGACGAACCTCCAAGTGTTGTTCTCAATTCCTTTTCAGACAACACAGTGACGTGTGGGTGAGTTAGGAACTGTTGATACAGATCAGAAGGTAAAACGATCTGAAAGATCCTGAACAAACGTCGGGTTGAAGCAGAACCACTACGTCGAGATGTGTCCGCGGTCCTAAGAGGTGCTTGGCGCACGGTCCTACTATAGATGAACCGTGCTTGCGCCAGATCTGCTGGACTGAGCAATGAGGTTGCTGAAATCCTTTCTTCCAGAAGTTCGTGCTGGATGTCTTGTGTTGGGTCAATCTCCAGCTCGGTAGATAACGGAACTTCAAGCGCTTTGAATATGGATTCAAGTGCTTCCTCGTGCGCAGTAAAACGCATATCGTAAAAGCCAGTTTCTTCATCAACCTCAAAGTTTTCTGCGGAGAACCAGTCTTCGAAGTATTCTTTTCCACGGGTGGTGAGCATGGCGCCACCGCCAAGCGCGGTCCACATACGTTCACCAACCATAAGTTGTCTCTTGGAGAGAACAGCAATCGATGCGATCTCACCTGTCCTCATACACGCGATCTCCCATCCTAGATTTGCAATTGAGATTCGAATTGCAGTGGCCATCAGGACCTCCTCTTTCATCTGATCGAACTAAACCACAACATTAGTAATTATGCAATATGTGACGAATCCACATTGAGAAAAGGGGATAGTCCTGTTATAATTCGGGCGCTTTTATGGAGCATGGGATAGCAATACATCTCACCCCTCCGGTGGTGACACATATAGGGGACTTGGCCATTTCGAGCACACTCATCACCTCATGGGTGGTTGTTATTGTGCTCATCGTGCTTGCGCTTTACCTCAACGGCAAGCTTTCGCTCGTACCCGGTCGTCTACAGGCAGTGTGCGAGGCAGCGATCGGTGGTGGATATGCATACGTTGCCGAGACGCTCGAGGACGATACGCTCGCTCGACGCTATTTTCCGCTCCTTGCGACGATCTTCTTCTACATTTTGGTTTCAAACTGGATCGGCCTTCTTCCTGGCGTCACCTCAATAGGGTACTGGGGAGCGGGACATGGTGGTGAACATGCACTTATCCCGTTCTTTTATCCGGTAAATACCGATCTCAACGTCACTGTTGCTCTTGCACTCATCTCGTTTGTAGCGATCGAGTTTGCAGGCATTATGGCACTTGGAGTGTGGAAGTATGGTCATAAGTTCATTAATTTCTCATCACCACTCCAGTTTTTCATTGGTGTGATCGAGCTTATCAGTGAACTTGGCCGTCTTCTCACGTTCTCGTTTCGTCTTTTCGGTAACATCTTTGCTGGTAAAGCCCTCATACTTGTGGCACTCTTCTTCCTGCCGTACGTGATACCGGTACCACTTATGGCGTACGAGCTCGTAGTAGGGTTTTTGCAAGCGGTGGTGTTCGCTCTTCTGACACTCTTCTTTATCAAACTTGCGGTCATGCCCCATGACGCACATTAAGTGAAGAAAGCGCTCCATCCCGATTGATCGGGGAGTAGCGCTTTACTCGTTTAATGAAGTAATCATTTAGTATGGAAAGTCTTGAAGGAATGAAGGCACTCGCGATGGCAATAGCCGTCGGTTTCGGTGTGCTCGGTCCGGGTATCGGTATCGGTATTCTCGTATCGAAGGCACTCGAGGCAATGGGCCGCAATCCAGAGGCATCAGGCAAGATCCAGACCACCATGTTCATCGGTATCGTGTTCACGGAGGCGCTTGCGATTTTTGCTTTGGTTGTCGGTTTCATCATCAAGTTCGCGTAAAACAATTCTATTTGCACGATTGCTTCGTTGTGGAGCCTCTGCGATCCGGTCACCGTACGACCTGTACGTCTCCCATATCGCATTCTCCACGCCTCGCACTTGAGCAAATACATCTTGTTTTAAAGTAACGTTATGAACGAAATCATTCACGCATTTGGCATAGACTGGCGCCTCATCGGCATCCAGATCCTGAACTTCAGCCTACTCTTGGTGCTGTTGTCGTATTTTCTCTATACGCCACTTCTTAAGCTCATCGACGAGCGTAAGAAAATGACGGCCAAGGGTGTTGAAGACGCACGAAGTGCTGCGGTCGCACTTGAAAACGCTGGGAAGGAGAAAGACTCAATTCTCAAGAAGGCGGTAGGAGAAGCAGCCGACATAGTTAAGCGCGGAGAGGATGCTGCTAAGCGCGAAGCAGAGGGCATTGTAAAAGATGCTCACGAACAGTCAGCACGCATCGTCTCAGATGGGGAGAAGAAGGCAGAAGCACGCGCAGAAGCACTCCTTAGAGAAAGTGAGGCAGAGGTGACCAAGGCTGCACTTCTCGCAGCAGAGAAGATACTCAAAGAGCGTGCATAAGGGATTCATCCCGTTAGAAGTAGTGGACACAATAGCACTTGTATAGTTGTATGACTGAATTATCAACCACCAGTAACAGGCAACACGAATTTGAATTTTTCGTGCCCTACTTCTAACGGGATGAAAGCAAAGCGACTCGCACAGACACTACTCGAAATGACTGATGGCGTTCCATCGGCAGAAGTTTCGTCTGTGCTCGATTCGTTCATAGAGTATCTAAAGGCTCGCGGCTACACCCCACTCCTTCCGCAGATCAAGGCTGAGTTTGAAGAGCTTGTTGGTAAACGAGTAACAACACAAACCGTTGTAACAGTCGCAAAAGAACAGAGTATCAATGAGCTTCTTGCCCGCCACGAGATCGAAGGTGGCGCCACTATGCGCATAGATGAAACTATTGTTGGTGGCTACCAGATCGAGACAGAAACAAAGCTCATAGACGCAAGCTACAAAAACGCACTATTGAACATTTACCAATCACTTACACGTTAATCACACACCATGTCCGAAGCAATCATCGAACGCATCAAAAAGGAGATCGAATCACTTTCGCTCGCACCTACCTCTACAGAGAAAGGTCGCGTACTTGCTGTGGGTGACGGCATCGCTGAGATCGACGGCCTAAAGAGCGCTCGATCGATGGAAATGGTGATCTTCCATGAAGGGGAAGGCGAGAGTCTGGAAAGTGCTATGGCACGTACCGATGCGCTCTACGGCCTCGTCTTGAACCTTGAGGAGGGGACAGTGAAGGTGGTGGTCCTGGGTAGCGGTGAGCGCGTGCGCGAGGGTATGATGGTCACTGGTACGGGAAAGCTTCTTTCTATTCCAGTAGGTGCTGACATTGTCGGTCGTATCGTCGACCCACTCGGAGCAGTTCAGGACGGCAAGGGTGCAATGAAGGCAGAGAAAGATATGCCGATCGAGCGCATCGCATACGGTGTGATGGACCGTTCTGGAGTGAACTATCCTATCCATACAGGTATCAAAGCCATCGACGCCATGATCCCTATCGGTCGCGGTCAGCGTGAGCTCATTATTGGTGACCGCGCTACTGGAAAGACGACGATCGCAATCGACACGATCATCAACCAAAAATTTGAGCCGAAAGAGACTCGCCCTATTTGTATCTATGTAGCGGTCGGTCAGAAAGAGTCGAAGACAGCCCGCATCATGCAAGAACTCGAAGATCGCGGAGCAATGGAGTACACCGTCATTGTGACGACCTCTGCCTCTGACCCAGCAGCACTCCAGTTCCTTGCGCCATTTGCAGGTGCAGCCATCGGTGAGTTTTTCATGCAGCAAGGTAAGGATGCACTTGTAGTGTACGATGACCTCTCAAAGCACGCAGTCGCCTACCGTCAGATGTCACTCCTTCTTCGCCGTCCACCAGGACGTGAGGCGTACCCGGGTGACATCTTCTACCTCCACTCTCGTCTCCTCGAGCGTGCGGCAAAGCTCAACAAGGAACTTGGTGGCGGTTCACTCACCGCGCTTCCAATTATTGAGACTCAGGAAGGCGACGTGTCTGCATACATCCCGACCAACGTAATCTCAATCACTGACGGTCAGATCTTCCTTGAAGCAGACCTCTTCAACAAAGGTATGCGCCCGGCACTTAACGTTGGTATCTCGGTATCTCGTGTAGGCTCTTCTGCTCAGACGAAGGCTATGAAGAAGGTTGCGGGTAAGATCCGCCTCGAGCTCGCTCAGTTCCGTGAGCTTGAAGCCTTCATGCAGTTTGCTTCAGATCTCGATGAAAATACTAAGAAGCAGATCGACTCAGGTCGTCGCTACACAGAGCTCTTGAAGCAAGCACAGCACGATACGATGCCATTTGAGCGCCAGGTCACCGTGATCTTTGGTGCGAACAACGGCCTACTCGACAACTCGATCGTTGAAAAGATCAAAGAGCTCGAAAAGGCATTCCTCACGTATGTAGACCAGGAAGCTAAAGATCTTATTCCAACAGTTGCATCAGCGCGAGATCTTTCTGACGAAACGATTGAGAAGCTTAAGTCACTCATTGCGTCATTTAAGACAACGCACACACAGTTCTACGCTGCATAGTCTTTCACTACCATGGCTGGCCTCAAACAGATCAAAGCGCAAATTAAATCAACAGATCGTACCCGCAAGGTGACGAAGGCTATGGAGGCTGTCTCAGCAGTGAAGATGCGTAAGAGTCAGGAACGTGCACTTGCTGGTCGCCCATATGCGCACGCAGCCCTCTCGATACTTTCTCGTGTATCGCCCTCGCTTAAACAGATCCAACATCCACTTACCGAAGTGCGGACAGGCACCCGTACACTTGTTGTTCTTATTACAAGCGACAAGGGACTCGCGGGTAACCTCAATAGCGCCGTCCTCAAAGAGGCGCAGCGCATTGTGAGAGACCTGCCGAAGACCGAGAGTGCATTTATCTGTCTCGGCCGTCGCGGGTATGAGTTCTTCGAGAAGCGCGGGTACCGCATACTCTCACACCGTATCAACGTTCGTGATGATGTATCAATTGAGGATCTCGCAGAGATCGGGAACGAGGCTGTACGTCATTTCATCGCCAACGAGTGCGACCGTGTGGTAGTGGTGTATCAGAACTTCAAGTCAACCTTTGAGCAAGTACCTACTACGAGCACACTCCTTCCACTTAATGCAGAACAGCTACAGGAGATGGTTCGGGGCATCGTGCCAAAAACAGGGAAGTATTCTGATATCAGCGATACACCTGCACCATCTACCTACACAATCGAGCCAAGTGAAGACACTATTTTAAACGACCTACTTCCGCGACTTTCTCGTGTCATGCTCTACCATGCCATGCTTGAGGCAAAGGCATCAGAGCACTCCGCGCGTATGGTCGCTATGAAGAACGCATCAGACAAGGCCAAGGACGTTTCTAAATCTCTCAACCTCGTTTTTAACAAGGCTCGCCAAGCTGCCATCACCCGAGAGGTCTCTGAGATAACCGGAGGCATCGAGGCCATGGCACAAGCAGAGTAATTATCCTTAGTAACTAACATTATCACTATGACAAAAGGCATCATCAAACAAATTATCGGTCCGGTTGTTGACGTGTACTTTGAGGGTGGCGTACCAAACCTTAAGAACGCACTTACGGTCACGCGTGAGGACGGTTCTACCGTAACGCTTGAAGTGGCACAACACCTCGGCCTCGACCGTGTCCGTGCGATCGCGATGGATGATACCCAAGGTCTCAAACGTGATATGGAGGTCACCGATACGGGTGCGTATATCTCTGTGCCGGTGGGAGAGAAGTCACTCGGCCGCCTCATGAGCGTGCTTGGGAAGACACTCGACGGAAAGGGTGACATCACTGATGCGCCAGTGCTTCCGATTCACCGCGAAGCACCCGAGTTTACCGAACAGTCAACAAAGACCGAGGTCTTTGAGACCGGCATTAAAGCAGTGGACCTTATGGCTCCGTTCATCAAGGGTGGTAAGGTCGGTCTTTTCGGTGGCGCAGGTGTAGGGAAGACAGTGCTCATCCAGGAGCTCATCCGTAACGTAGCAACAGAGCACGGCGGTTATTCAGTGTTTGCTGGCGTCGGCGAGCGTGTGCGTGAGGGTAACGACCTCTACCACGAAATGGCTGAGTCAGGCGTGCTTGCAAAGACCGCACTCGTGTTTGGACAGATGAATGAGGTGCCGGGCGCTCGTGCGCGCGTCGGCCTTACCGGCCTCACGATGGCTGAGTACTTCCGTGATCATGGTGGTAAAGATGTTCTTTTCTTCATGGACAACGTATTCCGCTTCACCCAAGCAGGTCAGGAGGTATCTTCACTTCTCGGTCGCGTGTCTTCTGCAGTGGGCTACCAGCCAACGCTTGCTGAAGAGATGGGTCAGATGCAGGAGCGCATTACCTCAACCACGAAGGGTTCTATTACCTCCGTACAGGCGGTGTACGTGCCAGCAGACGACCTTACCGACCCAGCACCAGCTACTACTTTCTCTCACCTTGATTCTACAGTGGTGCTCTCTCGTGCACTCGCATCCTTGGGTATCTACCCAGCGATCGACCCGCTTGATTCACGTTCAGCAGCGCTCGACCCGTACGTCGTTGGGGAAGAGCACTACCGCGTTGCGTCAGAGACCAAGCAGGTACTCCAGCGCTATAAGGACCTTCAAGACATTATTGCGATCCTCGGTATCGAAGAGCTTTCAGATGACGACAAGCTCATTGTGAACCGTGCGCGCAAGATCCAGCGCTTCCTCAGTCAGCCATTCTTCGTCGGCGAAGTGTTTACGGGCACCCCGGGTGCGTACGTACCACTCGCCGAGACCATCCGCGGCTTTAAGGAGATCCTTGAAGGGAAGCATGATGATAAGCCGGAGTCGGCATTCTATATGAAAGGCACCATCGACGAAGTTAGTGCATAGTTGTGAATCTGGCGCACACCATTGTCATGGAGCCTCAATGATTCACTCACCGTAGTATCACTACGACTCGTGAATCATTCTCTCCATTCCTCGGTCTGCATCCATATTCCCAACATGCATTCTGCAAGATCGACTATGAAACACTATGAAGTCATTTAAACTCATTATCACAAAGATTGACGAGCCGGTATTCAACGGTGAGGCACTTTCTGTGACACTCCCAGGCGAAGACGGTGAACTCACCGTGCTCCCGCACCACGAACCACTAATCACACGATTGAAGCAGGGAACTATCTCCGTAACCACAGAGAGCGGTACAGAACAGTATCCCGTAGAATCGGGTGTTGTTGAGATCGCCAACAATAGCGTTACTGTGTTGCTATAAAAAAGATCCGGACTCTGTCCGGATCATGCATTTCTGAGACACACCTTGATGTCTTGGTGATCCCATTCAATTGCGGGTGATCTATCGTTTCTCTTTCTCTTTGATCCGTTACAGTACTGCCAACCGCTCTGCAGTGATACGTATTGTTGACCATAGTAATGCATAAGGAACAAATGAAGCCACATTGCCTCAATGATCGTCATGCTGATGTCGAAGTAACCAGCATGTACGAGCTCACCATCTTCTTCGGTGACATGTAGGCGTATCCAATGTGCGTATGGACCATCACTATACGGACTTCGATCATGATATGGAACGAGGTCAGAAAATTGATATACGTCCCAGTGTGATGAACCCACAGCCCCCACACTCAAGGGGGCAAAGAATGGCGCGAGATTGAACGAACTGATCTCATTTTTGAATAGTTCACAGAGTGAATCCTGAGACACGTTTGCGGGGACATAGACAAGCGTGTTGGTCTGAGGACGCCGTTTTGGCACCGCAATAGTACTGAGATCATACGTGATAAGACGTTTGTCAAAAAACTCTTGCCAGAGCTTTCGTTGAGGTTCAATGATCACGATCTTCTCCTTCTTGATCTGCCCTGAGGATACAGGTGGGCACAAATAGAGTCAACACTGCGCATTTTGAGACATACAGTATAGAAAAATCACTATGATATATCATAGTGATCTTCTGAGCGTTTACGTGCTTTTAGTTGCTGAGCTGTTTGCGAATCTCTTTTTTGAGCTCTGCGCGATAGAAGAGGGTGGGGACGAGCACAAGGGTAAGTATCATCGCGAATGAGAGGCCGAACATGATGGCATACGCGAGCGGGCTCCAGAAGTCAGAGATGCGCGCAAGCGGAATCATACCGAGCACGGTAGTGATAGTGGTGAGGAAGATAGGACGAAGTCGGGAGACTGCAGCACTGGTCACAACATCAAGGAGTGGTTTATCTGCCATAGTGCGGTGGTACACGAGCATGGAATCCATAAGAATGATCGCATGGTTGATGATCACACCCGCGAGCGCTACAACGCCGAGGAGAGACGTGAACGATACTGGTTTACCAGTGAGCGCAAGTCCATCCAACACTCCAATGAGTGAAAGCGGCACCGCGGATAGAAGATAGAGCGAGTAGCGAACAGAGTTGAATGCAAGTACCAATATCGCAAGCATAAGGACGAGTCCTGCAATGAGTGCGAAGAACATCTCAGTGAACGACTTATTCACATCCTCCGTCTCACCACCGTATGAGATTGATACTGAATCCGGTAGTTTGAGTTCAGCTTCACGTGCCTTGAACTGTGTGACTACCTCTGCTGGTGTAGTGCCTGATTCAGTATAGGCGGATACAGACTCAACACGACGTCCATCCTCATGAGCAATAGAGGTATTTGATGGAGCAATAGAGCTCGTGAGCACTGAACCAAGGAGAACGGTGCCCGTTTTGGTAGTTACTTCGATGTTCTTTAGTGAATCGATGTCGACATGTGTCGTCTCAGTTGGGTCGGTGAAGTTTTGATCGAGCGCAAGCTTGACGATCACATCAATGTCATCTCCTTCCGAGCGAATGGTGGTTGCTGCAGTACCGTAGACAGCAGTGCGCAAAGTTGAAGCAATGGCGCGCGATGTGAGCCCTACCTCGCTTGCTTTCTGCGTGTCAATTGAAAATACGAACTCCGTGCCGATATTCTTAGTGGTTGCTGTTACATCGTTGGTGCCAGGTATGCTCTCAACAATACTCTCTGCACGATCAGCTGCTTGGCCAAGTTCACCAAGATCCTCTCCGAAGAACTTGATGAGTACCGGTGCTCCACCTGGAGGACCGTTCTCCTGCTCGATCACACGAACTTCAACAGTCTTGATCGGCGTCAGTGCGAGACGAAGATCTTTGACCACCTCACTTGAGGTCAGATCACGTTCTTCATTTAGCTCTACAGTGACGTTACCAAATACAGCACCTGAAGAACCACCACCCATATCACCGGTAAATGGCGAGCCGGCACCAGCAGTAGAGGTGAATGACTTGACGTATGACTTTTCATAAAGGATCTCTTCAATAGCGCGCAGCGACAGGTCGGTCTCTTCTACAGGCGTCCCTCGCTTCGCTTCGATCTCAAGATACACATAGTCAACGTTCTCACCAGGGAAGAATACTGTTTTCACTAGACCAGTGACCGGAAGCATGAAAGACAGGACAAGACCGATAACAAGCGCGACCAAGAAGTAGTTCTGAGCACGACGGTTCTGGAGGAAGCTACGGAGGTGCGCACGGTACCATGCTTGAGCGCGAATAGTGAACTCTTCTTGAAACTCTTCGAGCTTGTTACCAGAAGTTGGCTTAGTGAATTTGATCGCAATAAGTGGCACGATACCGAGTGCAACAAAGATCGAAGCTATAAGTACAAAGATGATCGTGAATGGGATCGACTTGATGAATTCACCAACAATGCCTGAAATAAAGAAGAGAGGAGCAAACACCGCAACTGTCGTCATAGTGCCGCCAATGAGGGGCCACGCATACTCGTGTATCGCCGCCTCAGCTGCCTCCTCAGGATCACCCTTTGCACGCATGCGGGTGTGAATCGCTTCAGTGACCACGATACCTGAATCAACCAAGATACCGACGGCAAGAATGAGCGAGAACAGAGAAACGAAGTTAATAGTATTTCCTGAGATCAGAAGTCCAGCAAAAGCGATCACAAACGAGAGCGGGATAGAAAGTGCAGCAACTAGTGACTCTCGCCAGCCGATGGTGATGAGGAGTGAGAGCACCACAAGAGCAACCGTCTCTGAACCTGCCCGGATAAGCTCCTTAAGGTCCTTTTCAACTTCATGACCGGTATCGAGTGAGATGAGCGTTGATGAATTGGCGAGCAACTCATCACCCTGTTTTAACTCCTCAATACGTTCGCGAACTGCTCGAGCAATAGCGGTCACATCGCCACCTGACCGCTTGTAGATATAAAAGGTAGCAGCGTTCTCCGCGACACCTCCATCGACAGCGACGCGTGAGATGGTACTGGTGCGCTCTACGCCGGTAGAGACGGTCGCAACATCGCGCACTAGAACTGGCACTCCTCCACGAGTAGTAATAGGGAGAGTGCGGACCTCTTCTGGGTCAGTGATATCACCTTCGAACTGAAGTGTGTACTCAACTCCGCCTGTAGTGATGGTGCCTATCGGAAGAGTTGCGTTTGAAGCAGAGATGCCAAGAATGACCTCATCGAGAGTAAGACCATAGGTGCTGAGTTTTGCAGGATCAACGACCACCTGTGTCTCACGCTTCCTCACACCAGAAATATCTACACGAGAGACACCCGGTACGTCTTCAAGTTCACGAGCTACGTCATCAGCAAATGAAGTGAACTCTGACGGTAATACGTCGGCTGAGACAGACAAAACGATGATTGGTTGGTCAGCAAAGTTCACCTTCATGACCACTGGGTCATTTGCTTCATCTGGGAGTTCAGGCTTAGCACTGTCGACCGCACTCTTGAGGTCTTCAATGGACTTGTCGACATCGGCACTCGCAGTGAATTCAACAGTGACGATAGACGCTCCACTGCGTGATTGTGAAGTGACCTTATTAACATTGTCGAGGTTATCAGTCGCATTCTCGATCTTGTTGGTGACCAACTCTTCAACATCTGCCGCAGAAGCGCCAGGGAAGGGAGTAGAGACAATGCCTATTGGGACGATCACTTCAGGGGCGGACTCCTTAGGAATGACCATTACCGAATATGCACCCACAGCTATAAGTGCTACGACCAAGAGCCAAGTGAACTGGCGCTTATGAAGAAAAAAATACCAGAAGGGGTGCATATGACTACAAACTAATCACTACTGATTCGCCTTCTCGGAGTCCTCGCGCATCTGTTACGATGAACTCTTCTGCCAAGAGACCTTCCTTGATCTCTACTGCTGAGCCATAGACCGCGCCGAGCACTACCGGATGTGCGATCAGCGTATTGTCATCTGAGACACTAAAGACCTGAGGGCCATTAGCTGTCATCTTGAGAGCGATGATAGGCACGACAAGTTTCTGCTCACTCGTAAGTTCACCACTGCCTACGGTAAAGTACACCGGGACTGACTGGCCATTAGTGAGCGTTGATACAGCATCTTGTACACCTACACGAACCTCGATCTTCTTTGTTATAGGATCAACGGCCCCAGCGATCGCGGTCACCACACCGTGTGTGTCTGTACCTATTTGTACACCATTACCGATCTCAATATTTTTTGCATCAGAATCGGTGACATACGCGACCACTTCAAGAGCACCTTCATTCGAGACAATAGCAGCAGGCGTTCCTGGAGAAACAGTCGTACTTTCTTTTACGGTAAGTGACTGTACCGTGCCACTGATAGGTGAACGAACAATGGTCTTCTCGAGTCCTGCCTGAGCAAGTCGAAGTGCTCCGAGTGCCTGGGTCACCTGAGCGTCAGCAAGTGACGCACTCGACGAGCTGCCTGCGATCTTAGCCTGAGTGAGTGCGTTTTCGGCCGCTTGGTAGTTAGACTTGATAGTTGATAGTGATGACAGCACTTGATCAAGTTGTGTTCGCGCCCCGGAGATGTTGGCGTCTAGACCGACAAGCTCAGCACGGATGTTGTCAGCGTCTTTGTATACTTCCGAGAGCGTAAGAAGCAGTTCTGATACCTGGCGGACATTGCGTTCCGCACGATTGATGTAGGCATCGACGTCACCTCCTGGCGACATGCTGTCTTGCTTCCATGTCTCAAGCATAGTACCCACATCAACACGCATCTGGTTGATCATTACCGCCTTTCCAGAACCTGTGATAAGCATCCCTGGACGAGTGTCTGGATTTGAGAAAAAGAGGTCGACAGTATCGCGCGTTACTACGTCTGTGGTAGTGAATGATGCCTGGTAGAGATTAGATGCAGCAAGACGAGCTGACTCGACCGACTGTGCTGCGCGATCAACGCCGACCGAACTCGACTCCTTAGATGCTACTGCAGCATCATACACACCCTGCGCTTGAAGCACCTGAGCACGTTCACGTCCATTATCCAGTGTTGCAATGACCGTTCCTGCGGCCACCTGTTGCCCTAGTCTGACAGGCACAGAGACGATACGTCCGCCTGCTTCAGTAGTGAGCCGTGCCTCTTTGGTTGACGCGACAGTGCCGAGTACACTGTATGAACTCCCAATAGCTGACATATCCCCCGCTCGGGCAGTGGTTACGGTAGTCTCAGCATTCGTCGAAGCAACAGCTCCATCCGAATTTCCACTCAAATGAAGGAAAACTCCTGCAGCTCCAAGTACCACAACGGCTCCCATAACTGAGAGTACAACCGTCTTTCCGTACCAACTGATAAGAGTTCTGTAGATGCGTTGAATAAATAACATTATGTTCGGTATTAAATGAACCGGAATACTACTAAATATGCAGAAAAAAGTCAAATTACACAACGTTTTATTATTCACGGCAAGGTCTGTCAATAGAAATCAGATACTTGTACAATAGAGAAACTATGTTCAAGAATTTCATCATGAAAAAGATGCTTCAGTCGCAGACAAAGCATCTTCCGAAAGACCAGCAAGAAATGATCCTCGGTATGCTCGAGAAAGATCCAAAGCTTTTTGAGACGATCGCAAAGGAAATGCAAGAGGAGATGAAGAAAGGCAAGGGGCAGATGTCAGCTGCTATGACCGTACTTCCAAAATACAAAGATAAGTTGGAAGCACTCAAACTTGGAATGCAGAAGAAGTGATTATTGGCATATATTTTGTAATTGTTCTTTATGTCGAAGCAGATACTGGTTATACTAGGCAATCCTGACACACATAGTTTTAGCGCACAGATCGCAGACACGTATTGTGAAGCGGCTCGTGAAGCAGGATACGGAGTATCGCGCGTAAACGTCTCAGAACTTCAATTCGATCCAATACTCCGGAAAGGCTATAAAGAGATCCAGCCGCTTGAACCTGACCTGCTCGCGCTTCAAGAAAAGTGGCATGAAGCAGACCATGTGGTCATTATTTACCCAAACTGGTGGTGCACCATGCCTGCCGTCATAAAGGGCATGTTTGACCGCATGTTCTTGCCAGGTTTTGCATTCAATTTCGACAAAAAAACAAAGAAGCTCATACAACGACTCAAGGGAAAGACGGCTCGTGTCATTGTGATCGCTGGTACGCATAGCCCTTTTATGACCTGGCTTAAATACGGCGATTACACCAATGAGATACAGCACGCAATCCTCGGTTTTGCAGGTATGAAGACAAAAGTGACCACCTTTGGTCCCTCAGATCACGTTTCAGACGCCGTACGCGCTAAGTGGATCGAAAAAGTACGGAAACTAGGCGAGAGAGGAAAATAAGTCCGAGCACACATTGTTAACACCCGCAAGTCCACAGACGTGCGGGTCTATGTCTGAATATGAGAAGAGCGTGTATGCGCCGAATTTTAACTAAAAGAGGTGTTATCATGCAGAAAACGATCGTACAGACCGGTATCAGAGGGATTGAGGGAGTAGTCCTCATCGAACCCGGCGACGGCGGCACGGTGTACGTCAGAGGGATCGAGGACTTCGCTCTTGTCACCCCAGGGGGCGGGGGCACAGGTGTCTAGCTCTTTTCACCAGTATTACAGTGATATCCGCAGCAATGCTGCGGATTTTATTTTTCTTTATTTATTACAAAAATGTGTCATACTAGCCATCTATGTCACTATCAGTAGGCACGGCGGGGAATCAACTAGATACAGAATTGATATCTTTAACCCGAACCCAGAGAAGCGAATCCCATTTAGAGTAGAAATAGCAATACCAATGCCGCTTCGTACTGGAATTGATTACGGATTTAAGCAGGGTAGCAACATCAGTTCTCCCGGTGAATAAAAACATGAATTGTCTTCCGAACGTGGGAGGCAATTTTTATTTACACAGGCACGAGATGGTACTAGCTTTTGTAACTGCTCTAAGGGAAAAGCCTACTTTGACACCACTGAAGCAAGGGGGTGAGGTTGTTGAGCATTGAAGTACCTACGCAACCTTTCTTTAGGGTAGAACTTTAATACCTCACGTTCCCCAATGGTTACCTGCTGGTCACCAACTAATGCAGGTCCACCTTTATGCTTCACGAGTGCAAAATCTCCCAAGTGAGGCAGACGCACCATTTTATGACGTCGTAATTCCTGCTCCACCAGCTTCACAATGGCAATATAAAGAATAAACGCCTCGTCCTTTGAGACATGGCTGTACTGCTGCGAAAGTAAATTATAAAACCGTTCATCATTGAGTAGGTGGCGGTTTTTTCGTCGTTCAATTGGTGGTGTATATGGCATGTCTAAATAATACCTGAGTCCCACAGGAAGCAGGGAAGCTAGAAAAAACTCAGAGTCACACCAGTACTATGGGTCCACACTAATACACTGGAGTCCCAAGGAAACCACCCCCATACCCATACAAAAGAATATCAGGGGGTCTCATAACTGCCATAGTGAATTGAGGGTTAAAAGTAAGCCTCTTCAATTTAGATATCTACCGTGATGTCTGGCAGCAATAAAAGCTATGAAGTCTATTAATCAAATATTAGAAGAACGTGGGGTACAGAGCTCATGGAGAGGAAGTGAGAAAACTGCCGCTCAGATGCGAGAACAGCTCCGAGAAAAATTTAATGATGATGTTGCAAACTCATACGATGCTTCGAGGCATGTCATGTCTCTGCGTCAGTGGGGGCGTTTCGGAATTAAAATTTTACCAGGTGAAAATGCATTGCACACATACACCTTGGTCGAAAATGACTCAGAGGAAGAAGGGGAGCACAAAACGGTGCGTCGCTCGGTCCCAGTCTTCCACTACTTACAAACCGACTTAGTGACACAGAAATGAATCAGAAGAGAGTACAACACCCTGCTCAAAGTGCTATAGAAGGCCAGATTTCGCCATTTGAGGGTGATTATAAGCTCACAGCACACTTTACCCGTGATGTAGATTCTATGCGTCTATTTGGTCGTAAAAACAAAGTAGTGGTTGCATTTATCTGCACCTTGAGTGACGAGCTAGGGAACTACATATCGCAAGGTAGAGGATTGGCATTTATTAGCTACGATGGGGAGCGACAGATAGAAAGAGCGATTCTATATGCACGTAACTCATCGTTAATAGATTGTGCTATGAAGGCCAGTAAACTAAGTACTATATTTCCAAGTGATGAGGATGGGGGTGTTAAATCAACCACATCGAATCAGCCTGTTCCTGTGGTAAACAAGCCTTCTGATAAACAGGTTAATTACCTCAAGAGTCTAATGGAAACTTTGCCAACCAATGAGCAGAATGACCTCATGACACAATTACCGCAAATGAGTCGGTACGATGTGTCGCAACTCATTAATAACCTTAAAACTGCCTAATCAATAGCCGTGCATCCTGACTGGGGTGCACGGCTATTGTGTTGTTATTAGTCAATCTAAAGAGTATTATTAGCTTTACAACTGAATATCAAGGCCTACAGCCCCAGGGAGCCATGGCCGAAAATTCCCATCGAAGATACCAAACTGCACGTTTTGGCTTATTCTTCGATGGGTCTTCATCCGAAAGGGTGTCGGGGCTTCGGCCCAAGTCAGCGTGCAGTTTGGTGTTTCTGCATACTGGCTTAACCCAGTATTTTTTATTATGAATTACTTCAAACCAGCAGCAGGTCTATTGATACTAGTTTTTATTCTAGTAGTAACCTTCGTTCTATTTCTTGACCATAGAGAGAATAGTAAAGAAGCTGAACGTAAAGCAGAGTTAGATTCATGC
>JAYQPD010000013.1:0-854 GCA_038145135.1 bacterium
GTGCTGCGCGGGACACCACTCCCGCAAACTCTAGTTGAGATAGTACTACATTTACATAATACGTCAATGGCCTTTTGCCACGGATATTTAATTTTAAAATACCTATGTCCTAAGCCATATAAATGGTTTTCCCTTGGTAGTTTTATAAAATAATACATTGACATATATCATATTATGGTGTATAATTAAACACAGATTTCAAAGGGAGGTACTACAATGACAGGTCTCAACATTAACCCCCGATTCGACCTGACCGCGTTCGCAAGCAATTGCAACGCTGGCCGCATCGGCTTCGGCCCGTGGAACAGCGACGGTGAGTACGACGCACCTGGCCGGGATGGCTTCTACGGGGACGAGCACTTCGTCCCGATCGATGAGTGCGGAGGGAGCATGTCCCCCGAAGACTGGTTGATCGCTAAGCAGGAAGGCCTCCTCGACGAGGAGGGCAACTTTATCGACGAGGACGATAGCGTTCCGCTTCCGGCTGATGAAGAAGACGAGGAGGTTAACTTCCGGACTGGCTATGACCTCGATGATGCCGACAACGATGGCAGCTTCCAGACTGACTACGAAGACTTCGGCGCGAGTGAAGTGGAGCCCTCCTGCGGGACGGGCCTCTCCTCGGCTCCCTGCATTGGCTTCCGCAAGGCGGCCATCTGCAAGAAGAAGTCGATCTACTATCGGTCGATCCGCGAAGCACACAGTGTGCGTCGTGACCCGAGTCAGCCCGCGGGGTTCCGCGACAAGCGGTCGGCGGGAAAACGCGGCGCTAAGAAGCCGCTGACCCATCACCAGAGGGCAGAGATTTACGCCTACTGGTAAACACATTCAAGAGCCGTGGGGGGTGAAGGGGA
>JAYQPD010000013.1:864-8621 GCA_038145135.1 bacterium
TGTTCGACCGCCTCAAGTTTTGCTCGGAGGTGCCTCAGGGTTGCTTCTAGTAGCGCAATTTCACCCCTGTTGGTATTACCTTCCAACATCTGTTCTGCTTGCTCTATTTGCGAGCTAAGTATTTTCTTTTCTCCCTCAAACACCTCAATACGCATGGTTTCTGTGTCTGGAAGTTTAGGCAACTTAAATGATTCATCCATAATTGCCAGCATACCACAGACAACACAAAGACCATGCCGTGAAGCATGGTCTTTTGATACAAAATCAACGTTAAGTCCTGTAACCTGGTTCGGAAGTATCCCATACTTCCTCACACCCACTCCCCCTCACGGTGTTGCAGATGTATAAATATAAAAACCTCTGACCTGGCGGCAACCTACTTCCGCGAGTGAGTACCTGAGCGAGAGCGTAGCTATCGCTTATGGTGCGAGCGACGCGGAAGGAAGCATTGGCGAACTGGTGAGCCAGATGCTTACCTCTCCCCGTCACGCGATACTGTGTTATGACACAAAATAAAAACCTCTAACCTGGCGGCAACCTACTGTCGAGCAAATGAGCGAAAAGAGAGGTGTTGCGAAGCACACTTATCTTTTCCGAATGCGCGATGACAGAAAAAACGATGGTGATCAAACCATCGTTTTTACCTCACTAAGCTTTTCGATTCAATCTTACAATGTGAAGATAGAACGCTCTAACCTGGCGGCAACCTACTCTCCCCTTGCGAGTACCATCGGTGCGCGAGAGCTTAACTTCCGTGTTCGGAATGAGAACGGGTGTTTCCCCTCGGCTGAACCACCAGATTAGAAGTTTCTATCTTCTGATCTGCTTATATTTTATATATGAATGCTTTGAAGGAGTGCCGTTGCAATGGAACGGCATTGGGGTGGTAGGACTCGAACCTACATCTTCTCGTTTCCGAGTGCTCTTTGAAGACTATTCTGGATACCCTGCTGATGCATCCGTACTATTCCTCCACATTGAGCTACACCCCATACTTCTTCGAAGCATTCATATATTCATATCACGCATATTTTTTCTCATCACTCTAATCACATTGATTACCAATATTCCTTACAGGAAACGTCCGATTAGTACACCTCGGCTGAACACATTGCTGTGCGTACACCTGGTGCCTATCAACCTCGTCATCTTCGAGGAGACTACGATTCCTCATCTTAGAGCTGGCTTCCCGCTTAGATGCTTTCAGCGGTTATCCATTCCGTACATAGCTACTCTGCGGTGCCACGGGCGTGACAGCAGATAGACCAGAGGTACGTTCATCCCGGTCCTCTCGTACTAGGGACAAATCTCTTCAAGAATCAACGCCTGCAGTAGATAGGAGACCAACCTGTCTCACGACGGTCTAAACCCAGCTCGCGTATCTTTTTAATTGGCGAACAGCCAAACCCTTGGGACCTGCTCCAGCCCCAGGATAAGATGAGCCGACATCGAGGTGCCGAACCGTGCCGTCGCTATGGACGCTTGGGCACGACTAGCCTGTTATCCCCAGGGTAACTTTTATCGGGTAATCTCTGGCTGCATCTAACGCAGACCATCGGTTCACTATGCTCCGCTTTCGCGTCTGTTTGACATCGACGTCTCACAGTCAAGCCAGCTTTTGCCATTGCACTATCGGTACGGTTTCCATTCGCACCTAGCTGACCTTTAGACCCCTCCGTTACTTTTTAGGAGGGTAGCGCCCCACTAAAACTGCCTGCCACGCACTGTCTCCACGGGATTTTTCTTCCGCGGGTTAGGAACTGCCCAATTAAAGAATGGTATTTCACTGACGAGTCCACGACAACCGAGATCATCGCTTCAACCTCTCCCATCTATGCTACGCATTAATCAAACAGCCCCAATACGAAGCTACAGTAAAGCTCCTGGGGTCTTTTCGTCTAACTGCAGGTAACCGGCATCTTCACCGGTATTGTATTTTCACCGAGCAAGCCCTTGAGACAGTTTCCCAGTCATTACGCCATTCGTGCACGTCGGAACTTCACGTATGGTATTCCCCATTACTGGGGGCGTAGACTATATCTTCATCTCAACAGTGCAAGCAATTGTGCTTGCGTATATTTTCGTTTTCCACTTGGATTCATCTGGAATGATTCGTGCAATATCTTTTTCATACCAGATTTGGTGAGGTGTCCTCCTACTTTCATGAGTTCGCAGACTAGAGCAAGGTGCTCAAAGTCTTTTTGCTTACCCGAAAGCATTGGGTGAGTACGAAAATGTGGAATGACCTTTGTGAGAAGATCATTCAAGTTTCGTACCTCATATTTCAGTGTTTTATCAGAGAAGTCTCTCCGTATATGCCCAC
The DNA here is from genome assembly GCA_038145135.1 of bacterium. Classification (GTDB taxonomy): domain Bacteria; phylum Patescibacteriota; class Minisyncoccia; order Phycocordibacterales; family UBA918; genus JAYQPD01. The sequence goes on from JAYQPD010000013.1 coordinate 3,188, forward strand.
ACCCGAAAAGTGTTTGCATATAGTGGAGCGGTTCTGCTCTATCTTCATTTTGACTCACAGAGAAACTTGGTCTGGTTTCAACACCAACCGTTAATTTCTCACGAACCAAAAACGAGACACTGAAGCATCCTTCACCATCCGCATAGCCGGAAATATATTCGTACATTTTTCTTTCTGTTGAGCGTCGGCGTGTGATGGTATTCATCTTTTGAGTATACCATCTCGGTCACCGCTGTACGGCGGTGACGTCAGTCGTTACGGGGCTAAGCACATTGTATGTGCCAGCTTCCCACGGTACTACCCACAGAGTATTGTTTTACCTTGAATAAAACACTCTGTTAGGGCTCCACCGTTATAAGCCGATACTCTATCTTTTGCTGTTCAACATCGTTTCTAAGATCGATAGATAAGACAACGTTGCCGTTGAATCGGGCAGTTCGCTACCCGACAAGGAATTGCGCTACCTTAGAACGATTATAGTTATCGCTGACATTGACCGGGGCTTACAGAGCCCAGCCATACAGATTGCTCCATATGACCATCCCTGTTTGACCTTCCGGCATTGGTCAGGCGTCACCCTCTATACATCCACTTACGTGTTCGCAGAGAGCTGTGTTTTTGTTAAACAGTTGCCAGGAAAACTTTAGCTGCGGCCCCTCGTCTTGCGACGGAGGCAGACCTTATCCCGAAGTTACGGTCGCTTTTTTGCCGAGTTCCTTAAGGGCCTCTCACTCGTTCGCCTTGGTCTTCTCGACCAGACCACCTGTGTCGGTTTGCGGTACGGAAACATGATGCATAACCTTAGAAGTTTTTCTTGGAAGCGTGCTCCCTCTCGTTAGCTACCCTTGCGGGTAGCGTCCCGAAACAATTCGGACTCCTGACTAAACAGAGCGGTGCGGATTTTCCTACACCACGTCCTCACTGTCCCGACGACAATCCAATAAGTCGCGAGAAGTACAACCCTTCGTCACTCCATCGAACATCATGCTGTCACGGAATATTAACCGTGTGTCCATCGCCTCCCCCGTTCGGGATCGGCTTAGGCCCGACTAACCCTTCGCTGATCAACATAGCGAAGGAAACCTCGGTCTTTCGGCGGCGGGGGGTCTTACCCCGCTTGCGGTTACTTGTGCTTGCATTCTCACTTCTGTACGCTCCACCATGGATTCCTCCTTTGGCTTCACTGCGAGTACAGAACGCTCTCCTACCACTCGTGTGCTTCATTGAATGGACGAACTTGGTGCTGTGCAACAAGTTCGTCATCGTTGATGATAAAGAATTAAGAACTACGTTTCTCAGATTTTTTCGAGCAATGTCGTAACGAGCAACATCGCTGCGAACCCAAAAACTGAACCTGTCAGGAGTCCTATGACGAACCCCTCATACCGACCTTGTGCAAAGGTCTTGCGTAGGCCTTTTTCAAGAACCCTTCTTTGGTATCCTTCAAATTCAGACATGATCTTTATCTTCCTTCTGCTTCACTCAATGAAGCACACGAATCCGCGATTTCGGTATTATGCTTGAGCCCCGATCATCTTCGGCGCAAGGACTCTCGACGAGTGAGCTGTTACGCTTTCTTTAAATGGTGGCTGCTTCTAAGCCAACATCCTCGCTGTTTATGAATCCTCACCTCCTCAAGACGCACTGAGCATAAATTTAGGGACCTTAATCGGCGATCTGGGCTGTTCCCCTTTTGACCAATGGAGCTTATCCCCCACAGTCTAACTGCTATGTTTTAACGTACCGGTATTCGGAGTTTGATAGGTCTCGCGAGATTTCTCCCTGTCGAGACCTTCCAGTGCTCTACCCCCGGACGGAACACATAACGCCAACCCAAAAGCTGTTTCGGAGAGAACCAGCTATTACGGAAATCGATTAGCTTTTCACTCCTTACCACAAGTCATCCGATGGTTTTGTACGGCCAACCGGTTCGGGCCTCCCGCACTCTTTCGAGTGCGTTCACCCTGCTCATGGCAAGCTCTTCCCGCTTCGGGTCATATCCGTTCCCTGTTATGTCGCGCTATTCACACTCGCTTTCGCTTTGCCTCCGCGGGACTGCCGCTTAGACGAAGGAAACAGATATACTCGCAAGCTCATTCTTCAATAGGCACGCCGTCGCCAGATTGCTCCAGCTCCGACTCCTTGTAAACATATGGTTTCAGGTCTATTTCACTGTCCTCACCGGACTACTTTTCACCTTTCCCTCACGGTACTCGTTCACTGTCGGTCTCTAGAAATATTTAGCCTTAGGAGTTAGTGCTCCCAGATTCATCCGGGCTACTCATGTCCCGAACTACTCAGGATCGACAACAAGAAAGTTGAATGTGATGTCGTGTACGAGACTATTACTCACTGGGGTCGCGCTTTCCAACGCGTTCCACTATCACTTCATTTTGTAACTTTCCTCAACTAAATGACGTTGTCGCCCTACAACCCCAATCATGTAAACACGATCGGTTTGGGCTGGTTCCCGCTTCGCTCGCCGCTACTGAGGGAATCGCAAGAACCTTCTTCCTAGTCTTAATGGCCCGTTACCGAAGTAACGTTAGTTAGACCAGAAAGAAAGTTCCACGTGTTGCTTTCTTTTCCTCCAGGTACTGAAATGTTTTACTTCCCTGGGTGCGCTCTTCGCATACGCGAAGTCTCTCGTTCGAGAGGGGTTTCCCCATTCGGACATCCTCGGGTATAACGGTTGCTTGGCACCTTACCGAGGCGTATCGCCGCCATGCTGCGTCCTTCATCGCTTTCTAGAGCCTAGGCATCCACCATACGCTCTTCAATATTCCTGTAAGGAATATTGGTAACCACAATGTGTTGAGTTTGAGTGTACTTCTTCTTTCGAAGAAGTACGTTGTGCATCGTCATTCTACGCGTCCGAAAAGACCCCATAATTTTGGGACCAAAAACGCGAGAACGCCGATGCGTTTGTTCATATCAGAACGCCACCCTCTTATCAAAGGTGTGTCCCGTATGAACACCTGCGTGATATGAGATCAGATAGAACCAACGTCCATCTGACTCCGTCGGTTTCAAAGACACCTGCCTTTGAACTCCTTCGGATCTTTCAACGATCACGACCCGTTAGAGATCCTTCGAAATCTAACGTGGCCCCCGTATCAAGATCAGTGATGATCTCTAACGGGTCACGCATTCCCTGAGCAAAAATAAAGACCGCTCTTGCGGCCATAGAAATCCCTTGCGAGATGACTATAGTCGCTTGGTGGTTCCTTTTGTTTCGCTCATAAACACGTAGCCAGGAGTATACACGAGTCTAAAAAAGGCGTCAACTCCCCCTTGGGGACGTTGACGCCTTCAAAGAACGCTATGGTCTAAGCCGCTTTCGCAGCATGGAGCAGCCTCCCATCCTCAACGATGATCCGGCGCCACGCGCGGGTCAAAAGCTCATGAGCCCGCTGATTCCCGATAGTTCTTGAGAGGAATCCTTCTTTGACACGAAAACCGTACAGGGCTGCCTCAGGACCATCAGTCAACCCGAGTGCGCTGAGGCCTGCAGAGTAACTGCCGTACCGTTGACCAAGTACGCAGCGATCGACTGTCCCAATATTCAGAATATTAGGATTCACAGGTCCCACTTCCCTGTCACGATCAGCCATTACGCGCGCCATACCTACCGCGGCGCACCGTTGCGCCTGGAGTGTATATAACCCTTCAAAGAACTGTGTGAACATAGATCCTTCCCTCCTGTTGTGATCTCGCAGAGACAACTGTACGGTCAGGCAACAAAAAACGCAACCATTTATCGTGGTTGCGTTTCTATTACTCCAAGTCAGTATTACATCCGCATCTGACCTTGGTGATGGTCGTCGTGTTTCTTAGAAAGCTCGTTCGTCACACGGTCGATGTATCGCGCTGCCGCCTGCTGCCCACCGAGGCCAAATGAGAGGCCGAGTGCAAGCGAGATCGAGACGACGATACCGGTGAAAAGTGTCTGAACGAACGCTGTCGCGACGTTGAGCTGGTCGAGCGCAGTCAAGATCGCAAGTATCCAGATAGCCCAGCGAGCCACCGAGCCGATAAAGTATGCAGAGCCAACATTTGCTGCCCTAGCAGCACTTGAGGCAAACTGTGAGACGAAATCTGCGAGCACCGCCGCGACGAGGAGGATAAGGACTGCGACGATCACCTGAGGCAAGAATGAGAAGACCACCTGTGAGAGGAACGTCGTGACCTGAGTGAGATTAAGTACCTCCAGCGCCGCTACGAAGAACACCGCGATGACAAACCACTTCACGAGTGCGCCGAGGAACTGCCCTGCGTCCATACGATGTCCTGTGCGCTCAACAAGTTTATCGATGCCTGCGCCACGAAGTGCGTCGTTGATCTTGAGTGTATTGATAAGCTGCGCCACGATCTTCTGAAGTCCTGCGCCCACGATCCATCCGAGCACGATAAGTACTAACGCAACGATGATCTGTGGGAGGATTGCCACAACACTCGCTGCCGCACCCTGCACTGTGCTCGAGAGTATTCCTGCCCATGCGTTCAACATATCCATACAATTAAATTAAGCGAATTAGTGACTAATACCTCGCGACTAAGCGAGTGTGCATCGGAAGTGTGCCAAAGCCCATCCCGTACATACAAAAATCGTAGCATAGCTACAGAGAGTCACAAGACTCTTTACAAGAGTATGTTGAAGTGGCCTGTTTAGCCCCTCCTACCTTCGGCGGAGCTTATCACGCACATTGATCTTATCCACGACAAGCTGGTGCGGGAAATCGAAGACATCACGAATGAGTTTGTCGTGCATACCAATGCGATAGAGGAGGTCTTCGGTTGAAAAGGCGCCAAAACGTATCTCAACACCAAGTTCAGCTTCAAGATTGCGGATCGCAGTCTCAACCTTTGCGCTATTTAATTTCTCTACTGCGACCAAGACATCGAGTCTGTGTTCGAATTCGCGCAAAAAGACCCCAGCGACTACAAGGAGTTGTACCTTTCCTACATCACGAAGGTGTCGCTGTACTGTTTTGCCGTTTATGGGAGCAGTCTCAAAGAGAAATGTTTGAAGCGCTTGCGCGATCGGTGTGTTGGTATCAAGCGAGTATCCCAAGACCTTTCGTTGCTTCCCCTTAAACTCCTCGGTAGTGGTCTTTCGCTTTATGATGCCTGAGCGCTCAAGCTTATTGAGCTCGGTTCTCGCGGCGCGCTGTGAGAGTTTTGCCCTTCGAAGCAGCTCATTCATACTGAGGACCAAAGAGGGGTTGAAAAGAAACAACCGAAGGAGACGGACTCGTGCCTGAGTATCGAAGAGTGCAAGAAGTGGTTCTGACATACGGATGAATGGGATGGACGAAAGGCATTATACAAAATGCACTCCCCTCCCGCATGGGTATAGAGGAGTGGGGCACGAGAGTTGGGGGGTGTCAAAAACAGACAAGAAAAAAGACCCACAGTGGGTCTTTTTTCTTGT
>JAYQPD010000013.1:9427-25034 GCA_038145135.1 bacterium
CCCAGACTGTTCTGACACGCGCGCTTCCGACCCAGAGGAATTGAAAAAGACCCGTAATGGGTCTTTTTCAACGGTACATAGATTACTTGAGGGTAACCTTTGCGCCAGCTTCTTCCAATTTCTTTTTCAATTCCTCCTCACAGTTGAGGCCGGTTCAATGTAACCTTTGCTCCGTCACAAGTTGCTAACTAATTTCTTCGCTTCGCTCGAAATCTAGTAAGCACTCGCGACCCCGTCTCAACATGTCTGGATGGCAATAGTCTCCCAGACTATTGCCATCAGCGTGTTTCCGACCCTGACGCAAAGATAACTTGAATACCAGGCACAAATAAAACGCCAGCATTTCTGCTCGCGTTTTATTTCTTTTCTAGAGTGAGCGGCTTATTTCAAAGTTACCTTTGCGCCAGCCTCTTCAAGTTTCTTTTTCAATTCCTCTGCATCCTCCTTCTTCATGCCTTCCTTTACGATAGCTGGTGCGCCGTCGACGAGGTCCTTTGCCTCCTTGAGGCCGAGGTTCAATACCTCCTTGACCACCTTGATGACTGCGATCTTCTGAGCACCTGCATCAGAAAGTTCTACGTTGAATGAAGACTGCTCTTCACCGCCAGCTGCTGCAGCGCCTGGGGCTGCTACCGCAACTGCTGCTGCAGAAACGCCAAACTTCTTCTCGAAGACCTTCACGAGCTCGTTGAGCTCGAGTACTGACATCTCTTCGATCTTTGCGACAATGTCCTTGAACTTCGCTGGGACCTCAACAGTCTCCTCTACTGCCTCTGGAGCTGCTGTAGTCTCCGGTGCTGTGTTTTCTTCGCTCATATTCTTACTATTAGATTAATTATGATGATTTTTTCTGTGCAATAGCGTCGAGTGCGATCACGAGGCCTTGGATCGGTGAGTTGATCACATTGACGAACATACCGCGGAGTACTGGGAGTGCTGGGATCGATGCGATCTCCGTCATCTCTGCCTTATCCTTGTATTCGCCCGCAAACACACCGCCTTGGATCGAGATCTTGTCTTTGAACTCAACCTCAAACTGTCGGACACCCTGTGCAGGAGCGATCTCGTCCTGGCTCCACGCGAGTGCTACCTCGCCATCGAGCTCTGGGAGCGTACCGGTATACCCCTTCTCGCCAAGCGCACGCTTGATGAGTGTCTTCTTTGCAACGACGTACCCCACACCCTTCTCGCGAAGTGCGCGGCGCATCTTTGTGGTATCAGCGACCGTGAGGCCCTTGAAACCCACAAAGACAAGCGTCGAAGCATCCTTTGCAATACCCTCGAGCTTCGAGAGTATTTCCACCTTCTTTCCTTTGGTGATTGCCATGGATTTGTGTTGTTACTAATTTGGGACAGGCTGCCTTTGTGGCCAACATAAAAGGCCGGGCAGACATGGCTCGACCTTTCCCATAAAGCATGTATATGCGGAGTGGGACCTCGACCGGCTTCCCGATATGGGAAATTAGCGTCCTTAGGACTACCGGTTGTCTATGGCCTGTCGTCGGACACTATACCAGACTCTCAAAAAAATGGAAGTCTGCGGTAGTGCTAGCCTTCCATTTCCTTCTTGAGCTGTTCTGCCTTCCATCCCACCATATTAGCTCCAAGCTGGAGGAAGGTGCCGAGGGACGACACTGCAAGCATAAGTATTGGGTACCACGCGTAGGGTGTGAGGAAGTAGAAAAAAACGACCGTCGAACCCGACCAAAGCCCAAAGCACCAGGGGCATGAAACAAGATCAGCGAGCGTGCGCCGAATACCTCCCTTAGGCTTCTCAAGGACTGCTCCTGTTCGAGTTTTTTTGACGACATAGAACTGCTCACGGAAAAAAGCAGTGATCCTGTCATAAACAAAGAGGCGCGTAAGTCTGAATGTCGCGAGAGAAAGTATCACGAGCTCAAAGGGAGTGAGCTGGTGGAGTGCAGACTCGGGAATGCCCTCGAGAATGATGACGCCTGAAACCACAAGGGACAGAAAAAAAGCGCCGAGAATAACGTGCCAAAAGTACTGATCAGTGATACGCATAGAACAACGTGTTGTGTCCGCTTAGCGGATACCCCCCACCACCAATATCACCCCGAGCGCCACCACAATGATGGCGAGAAAAGTGATAAAAAATTTGTAGAAGTGTCCATTAAACAAACCCATTATGAAACAGTATACCCTCCATTGTGTGTCTCTGCAGCAAATGGTACGTGGAAAGCGTTAGAACGCACACATCTCGCGATGCTGTTCAAGATACGCTGAGCAATACTGGTAGAACTCTCTATGTTCTTTATCATACTGAACACCCTGAAGTAGGAGGTCTTGAGCATCACCGAGCCGATCATGCGCAAGATATGCTTGAGTAAGCAATATTCGATATTTGATATCGTGTGGTGATACGCTGACGACTTTTTCTAAGATCTTGACGGCATTAGACAATCGTCCCGTGTCCTTATACGCGATCACAAGTGATTCTGCAGCAATAAGTGTTGTGCCATAACGATCAAGCAGCATTATGTCTGCCTCATCACCCCTATCAAGATAATACAGAATACTCGCATATTCGTTGAATGCCTGATCGTACGTCGGCTCTGATTCATATGTGGTTTTTAGCACTCTTTCTGCCGCATCGTAGGAACCTTCATCTCTATATGCGCGCGCAAGTTCAAAAGCGAATGCTTGTTTATGGGGCGCCAGTGCGTGTAACGGCTCAAGTATTTCTATTGCTTGGGTAGTGCGGCCTGCCTGTCGATACAATTGGGCAAAATAGTATTCCATCTTTGGTTCGAAGAGTGAAGCTTTGCGCGCTCTTTCATATACCACATCCACTTCTCCAAGAAGTTCTGCACGTTGATCAGGTAATAAACTACGTTCAGACTTGATCGCAGCAACAGGAAACATCTCAAGTGGAGTGTTTTTATCGATAAGTGATCGTTCAAACACGTCGGCTAATGCATACGCGCGTTCGGGAGTGCCGTCTGGTTGTGTATCAAGCACGTTACGAACAATCCACGCATCATGCACTCTAACAAACGCGATTCCTACTAATACTATCCCGACCGCGCATAGTAATACGCGCATTGTATTCATCTGGAATTTTGAGAGAGTCTTCGAAAGAACAAAAGTGTCTTCTGCTCTGTAACTTATGTACGCCAGAATGATCGCAAGCGATACTAAGCTTACAGGAGTATCAAACGAAAATAGTGTGAATATTAGATGCGACACGATAAGTGCTATACAAATTGCTCGTTCATAAAGTTCAGGTACTCGCCAGGCCGTATAGATAGCTGATACCCATACCAGCAGATATGCAATCACCCCCACCACCCCTGCTGCAACAAAGATCTCAAGGAGAGAATTATGCACCCGATCACTCCACAGTTCAGCACTTTTAAAGAGCGGGTCGCGAAGTGAGGCGGGCGATACAAATCGATCATGGACCCCGCCGAATGACTCGAGACCATACCCCACTATCGGGTGTTCCATACCGCCCTTCAGTGCTGCGTCCCAGATATAGTATCGAGGTTGTTCGGTAAGATCGTAGCTGGTTTCCTTAAACCGCTCGACAGTGGGCAGTGACGAAAGTGCTCCACTCTCGATCACCAAGACCACACACACTAAAATGACCGCCATGACTCCGATCATTCTGGTGCTCATATTTCGTTGTCGAAACCGTGATGCCAACACGAGTACTCCTCCTACTACACTGCCCCCTACTAGCGCTATGAGCGCTCCTCTACTCCCTGTATAGAAGAGTGTTCCACTTACCACTACAGCCAGTAGCATCGCCACCCACCGTGCCGGACGCTTTAAAGATCGCACCCAAACCAGCAGTGAAACAAAAAACATGAGGAGTAGGTAGTGTGCAAGATAATTCGCGTTTCCAAATAACGCGTCAATTCGCTCACTGTTTACCGCACCACCCACCACTCCCTGTGTTTGAAGTGCCGCAATCCATACCACTACACACAATACCAAAAGCGATATCATTGATATCCTCCGCCACACTCTGTCATCAGTAAGGTACCGGTATACGAAGTAGACCAGGATACATGTCGCAAAAAAAACAACACCTTCGCTATGTTCTGCTTCGCCAAAGATACTACGCGTAGTGTGTTCATTCAGTAGTGCGCTCAATGAAAGTACTCCGAGTAACATTAATAACGCCGACGGTATTACGCCAAGCTGCACCACTCCGTGTCGCAACCTGGTACCAAGCGATACTGCAACAAGCACAACACCTATCATGATCATCGACCATATTGCCTTCGCAGTCACAAACGGGTACACAAAACCATTCCAAACCACCAGTGGCATAAGCAGGATCGCATATAAACCAACAGCAATAACTGCATCTGCTCTTTTTTGTATCTGTTCCCACATGCATTCTAAATAACATACCACACTAGTACTGACAATTATTCGATGTCCCATATGATTTGATTACAAATAGAAAAAACTCCCCTTTCGGGGAGTTTTTTCTATTTCAGTGTGGCAAGAGCCAATTCACTTACTCTAATCGAGCTTAGATCTCAAGTGGATCAGTCTCGAAGTCTTCCACTGGAAGCGCGCGCTGCTGAGTATCAGCATCGTCGTTTGTATTGTTCCAGTTTACAGAGTAGAGCTGAAGCTTGTGGAAGCCACCAGTTACTGGATCTGCTACGACAGTGAGTGTGAAGGTTTCAGTTTCACCTTCAGCTACCTTGTAGCGACCAGCCTCCTTGCTTGCCGTTGAAGTAAGGCTTGCAGAGAGTGATGATGTTGCAGCAACCGCATCAGCAGTGGTGAGGAACTGGAAGTTCACACCAGTGTTGTACTCAGCTGTGCCACCAGTAGCTGTGTCATCAATGTAGAGGTCGGTCTCAAACGCGGTCACCTCAAACTTGATGGTGAAGATACCCTCATCGTCAGTTGTTGAAGTGTCATCGTTCTCGTCCTTTACCTCAGTCATGTCGCCAGCTTCGATAATTGCGCCCTCGGTGCGGAGTGTGTGGGTCTCGCCAGTAGCTGAACCCTCTCCTACTACATCATCAGCACCCTCGAAGTCGCCAGTAGCGCCTGTCGTAGAAGCGACGATGTCATCACCGTTGTCGTAATTACCACTCTGCGCCTTGAACTCAACCTGGAGCTCAACAGTTACACGATCGCCAGCGTCGATGACGAGGTCACCGTCGAGGTCGAAGGTTGTGCTTGCTGAGTTTGCTGCGCCAACGAGAGTAGAGTAATCCTCAAACTCTTCACCATCAACAACGAGCTTCATGTCAGAGATCATGTCAACAACGTTGTCGTTTGATGAGTAGAGGTCGATGTAGAGCTCGTTAACCTCGATGTCATTCGTTGAATCATCGGTATCGAGATCAAATGCGAAGATTGTAGTCCAGTCAGACTTAGTATCCTCTTCAACTGCAATTGTTGTAGCGTCTGGATCTTCAGATGAAGACTTAACGATAACCTCATCATCAGCTCCTTCTGAATCGATATCGAATGTTACACCGTCGCCAGTGCCGATATCACCAGTAGCATCTTCTGTAGTTGCCACATCATCAGCATCGAAGAAGCGGATAGCCTCTGTGTCAACGCGCCAGGTAGCTGGCATGTTGTCTACGGAATTCTGTACAGTTACACCGATAACGATAGTAACTTTCTCATCCTCCATACCTACGATATCGAGGCCTGAGATGCGGATAGTACCAGCATCTTCATCGAGCCAGTCATCCTCATCATCTGCGTTTACGCTAGCAACCTTATCGCCATCAACCCAGAGAGAAATATCTGAGAAAGTATCCCATGGATCCTCTTCGCTGCCAGTAGCAACGAAACCAAGGTCGATACGAGAGATTTGCGCGTCACCATCAACGAATTCTACCTCTACCTCAGCGATAGGAGCATCCTCCTGACCCTCTTCGATATTAGTATCATCGCCATCGTTCATGCTCACATCGTCAAGTGAAGCCTCACCTCCGAGTGAGACAGAGTCATCATCAGATGAGTCATCATCTGAAGTGTCGTCTGAAGTGTCGTCAGCTGGTGGTACTACCACACACATGCCGTTTACCTTAGCGCGAGTGATCGGGCCGAAGTAACCAACTGCTGGTGAGATAGCATTAGCAGCCTGGAAACCAGCGAGAGCTGCTTGAGTCTGGCTACCGAAGTAACCAGTAGCACCTGCTGGGATGGTCTGACCGTGTCCCATAAGGAAGTTCTGGAGAGAAGTTACCTCCGCGCCAGTCGAACCAATGGTAAGGTCCATAGTAAAGGTTGGGCATGAGCTTCCGCCAGTTGAACCGCCGCCCTGAAGAGCTGCGATCTGAGCGAGAAGCGCATTGATCTGTGTCTGCAAGTCACTGATCTCATCTGCCTTTGCTGGCTTGAATGAAAGAGTGAAAAGCATTGATGTTACTACAAAGCCTACAAAAAGCTTTGAAGCAACGCTTTTGGTATTAGTCATATCAGGAATCTGATAATTCTTAACCTAATAATAGTCTTACGAATAATATGAATTAATTCATATTAGCGAACCACCGATTCGTGCGGTGATTCACCACCCACAGAACTCCGCGCACAACGAGGTATCGACGTCCGTCATACGTGGTCCTTGCGGCATAGTCCAGTTCATGAGTTTCAATCGTGATTGCATCCGTAACGGTAGAGATCGTTCAGTAGTTGTATGTATAGATTTAGACACGCTATACACGTGTATCAATTGTTCAATATATTCAGTTGTCAAAGAACAGTATGCTTATGGCTATTTTCGTAGCACCAATTATCATTGGATCTACCTACGAAAACAACGTGCCTCAAGCACATAAGCAAGTATACCCTATCCAAACAAGCAGCAATGCAGTCGATTTGTGGATAGGTGCTCTAGTACACCCCTACGTAGAGGATCTAGAGCAACGGTGGAATCATACGTTTCCGTGAGTCTAAAGTCAATAAAACCGTTATTTCTTGCTCTATGTCTGAAGACGTGAGCCAATAGCGAATTCTTACATGATTTAGTACTAAAAACACCAAGTATAGTGCTGGGAAGATATGGGAGTCAGAAAACTAGAGATACATATAAATATGTATGTGATACCAATTCGCAGATTTGGATACATGACAAGAAAAAAGAGAGTATTTTAAGACAATTTTAAAGACAAGAACAAAAATATTGTCCTTTTAATGTCGTTATGCTTGAAGAGAGTATGTGCTCCATCTTCGCTCTCCATGTCGGACAACTTCACTAAGTGAAATCATGTCGTTGAGGTCTCTTTGAATACTCTTTTCACTCACGTCCTTTATTACGTCTGATATATCCTTAATGGACACTTGTCCTTTTTCTCTCAGTATCTCCTTTATTCTGTCTTTTCTACTGGTAGATGCACTTCTAGGGACATCCCCGATCAACTCTCCTTCATACCCAGAGTGTACCTGCACCGCGGACCCTGCATCTGTCACACGTCGTGCGTTCTGGCGGATCTCTCGACGAGGCGCTCGTTCACTACCCTTTTGTTTAAGATCAGAAAGCTCAGATAGAAGTGCCTGCACCTCGTGTGAGATAAGAAGACCATAGCTCTCTTTGATCAGCTCACGCGCTGCAAGGACAGAGATGAGTGTAGAGAGATGGAGGAGTTCACTCCCCAGTTCCGTGAGCGGTCTTCGTATGACACCCTGCTCAATTGAAAGTAGACGTGTAAGTTTGTCTATGATGTTCACTGAGACACGTTCAATGTCCCTTATAATTATGTCCTTTTCACCAGGGACAGCGTGGGTCACATCAACTCTGTCCACAACATAGAATGTCGCTTGGATGAGTCTTTCTGTCCTTTTAAAAATCCTATTAAAGAATAGTTTATCATAGACAAGCTCAGTGTCCTTTCTTTGTAGTATTTCTTCTTCTATATCAGACATACCGATGACCTTAATGCATTAAAGAGACATTTCTATATCTCAGACATGTGTATATCCTATGCGACTTTTCTTTTACTGTGAACTTCTGCGACTGTCTTTTTTGTGTTCTTCTTTTTTGAATTCTGTCTCTCTCTGGCGTGGTACTATATTTAGGTAATATTGATACAGAATGGCTAAGAAACGTACCCAAAAACGCGAACCTCTTTTTGATGACCTCACCCCCCAAGCGAAGCAAGGTATTGCTGCAGTCTCATTAGCAGTCATTGCACTTTTCTTTACTCTCTCGAGTATGGGTTTCGCCGGTGTTGTTGGAGATATGACCCACTCTTCACTCCGCTATCTTTTCGGATATGGGTTTGTACTCGCTCCCCTCGCATGCCTACTGTATGTCATCGCGCTTTTGCGTCCACGTGCTGATACCGGTCGGGCGAGTCTTTCTAAGATGATCGGCATTGGTCTCCTTTTTCTTTCTTCCCTTGGGCTTCTTTCACTCTATAGTGAGGATATGGGCGGTCTATTCGGGTGGCTTCTGGAAGCACCACTTGGGGCACTTCTCGGTCGGATCGCAGGAGGTATCATACTGTTCGGTTTTTTTGTTATTGCCATCTTGCTCACTTTCAATATAGGACTTTCATTACCTGAGCGAAAGAAAAAGCTTCGCCCCGAGGAGGAAGATGATCAGGATGTCGATGTGCCGGTCAATGCTCCGCTCGATGATGGGGCGGAAGAAGAAGCAGAGGATGCACAGGAAGCTCCGCCGGAACAGAAGGGACAGAAGAAGTCATTTAAAGAGAAGATCGGGCTTGGTGCTGCTGAACCTGCTGAGTTTGTCGTGACGAGCTTCGCGGGGACCTACGCTCCCCCACCCCTCTCGCTCCTTGAACGCGACAAGGGTAAGGCAAAGACTGGGGATGTGAAGGCAAGTGCAAATATCATTAAGCGTACCTTAGAAAAGTTTGGGATCGAGGTCGAGATGGATGATGTCACCATCGGCCCTTCTATCACCCGCTACGCACTGAAACCAGCGGAAGGGGTACGTATCTCAAAGATCGTAGGTCTCCAGTCTGACCTCGAGCTCGCACTCGCCGCGAGCCCTATCCGTATTGAGGCACCTATCCCTGGAAAATCGCTCGTCGGTATCGAAGTACCCAATAGTGCGAAAGCGACCATCGGACTCGCGTCCATGCTCGCGACACCAGAATTCACTGATTCACCCAAACCGCTTATGGTTGCCATCGGCCGTGATATCGCCGCTGCTCCTAAATTTGCCAACCTAGCGAAAATGCCTCACCTCCTCATTGCCGGTACGACTGGCTCGGGTAAGTCGGTGACCATGCACGCACTTATCACCTCCCTTCTCTTTAGAAACTCACCGGACCAACTCCGTTTCATCATGGTCGACCCGAAGCGTGTAGAGCTCACGACCTATAACGGTATTCCGCATCTGCTCACGCCTGTGATCACTGACCCTAAGAAGACCATTCACGCCCTCAAGTGGGCGATCAAGGAAATGGAAGAACGCTACGAGATACTCGAGGCAGAGGGCGAGCGCGATATCGCAAACTACCACGAACATGTGTACAAACCTGCCAAGGAGAAATTTGACGCCCTCGACCCAGAGGAACAAACTGAAGATGCAAAAAAGACACTCCCTTCCCCGATGCCATACGTGGTCATCCTTATCGACGAGCTCTCAGATATCATGCAGATATACCCGCGTGAACTCGAGGCCTCGATCGTTCGTCTCACCCAAAAGAGTCGCGCGGTTGGTATTCATATCGTGCTAGCGACACAACGACCTGAAGTAAAGGTCATCACCGGACTCATCAAGGCGAACGTGCCGGGGCGCATCGCACTTCGTACCAACTCCCAGATCGATTCACGCACCATCCTCGACCAGTCGGGGGCGGAGAAACTTCTTGGCTTTGGAGATCTCCTCTACCTATCTCCAGAAAATTCTAAACCGACCCGTCTTCAGTCCGCTTTCATATCCGATAACGAACTCAAACAAGTGGTGAGTTACCTCAAGAAGCAGCTTGGCGACCAGCCCCTCGATTCACTTGATCTTTCAGGTAACCAAGACAAAGCCGCAGATGTGTTCTTGGGTATGTCGCTCGATGACGACAGTGCGGATGACGACCTCTACGAGGATGCAAAGCGGCTCGTCGTTGAGACCAAGAAAGCCTCTACATCATTCTTGCAGCGTAAACTTGGTATCGGCTACTCACGTGCTGCAAAACTGATCGATATCCTCGAAGAAAAGGGTGTGATCGGACCAGGAAACGGCTCGAAACCTCGCGAGGTCTATGCCGCAGGCGAAAGCGGCCCGGTAGATGACGACATGAATACCGCTGATTTGGGTGACAACCAATCCTAATTATGGATTTTGAAGATCGCATCTACCTCTCGCTCCCCTTTCTTCTCAAACTCATACTCGGTGTATTACTCTTGGTTGTCGTGGTCGCCTACGGCATCTTCCAAGCGCGCTATATCATAGCTGGACCGCAAATAGCCCTCACCGAGGAGCCGCCTACAGTGACCGAGGACGCCTCGATCATCGTCCGAGGACAGGCAGAGAATATCGTCACCATCACCCTAAACGGTCGTGAGATATACACGACCGATGAAGGGCGCTTTGCGGAGACAGTAACGCTTCAAAAGGGGTATACTGTACTCACGATCGAAGGGGTGGACCGCTACGGCAGTCGGGCTCGCATCGAGCGCATGATCACCCGCAAGTGATCTGATGTTTACTTACACTAACCAGAGAGAACATGGCTCCGAAAAAGAAAGATAAGATTCCGAAGACAATGGGTGCTCCAGCCGAAGCTGGTACACAAAAGAGTATTGAGAATATCAAAGAGACCCTTCGTAGTATCAAAACCAAGTTCGGCGATGAGTCGATCATGACCTTGGGTGAGCGACCAAAGGTCAACATTGACGCCATTCAATCTGGTTCTATAGGCCTCGATGCAGCACTCGGTATCGGTGGATACCCTCGTGGACGCATCATCGAGATCTACGGTCCTGAATCATCCGGTAAGACCACCCTCACCCTGCATGCGATCGCTGAAGCCCAGAAGAATGGGGGTATCTGTGCATTTATCGACGCTGAGCACGCCATGGATCCAGAGTATGCACGGAAGATCGGAGTTAACCTCGAAGAGCTTCTTATCTCACAGCCCGACACCGGTGAACAGGCACTTGAGATCGTGGAGTCCCTTGTTCGCTCAGGACAGCTTGATGTCATCGTCATCGACTCAGTTGCCGCGCTTACCCCTAAGGATGAGATCGAGGGTGACATGGGACAGCAGCATGTAGGCAAGCAGGCACGCCTTATGTCACAGGCGCTCCGCAAGCTCACCTCTATCGTTGCTAAGTCAAAGACAGTAGTGATCTTCATCAACCAGATCCGTATGCAGATCGGTGTCATGTTCGGCAACCCTGAGACAACCCCAGGAGGTAAGGCACTCAAATTCTACACTTCTGTTCGCCTTGATATCCGTCGCATTGCGCAGATCAAAAAAGGTGACGATGTGGTCGGAGGACGACACCGCGTGAAGGTGGTTAAGAACAAGGTCGCTGCCCCCTTCAAAGCCACCGAGTTCGACCTGATGTATAACGAGGGTATCTCTCGTGAGGGTGAACTACTTGCACTCGGGGAAAAATACGGTCTCGTGGATAAATCCGGTGCATCGTACGGGTATGGCGAGCATAAGCTTGGCCGCGGGTATGATGCAGCACGCACATTCCTGAGGGAAAACAAACCCATTGCGAAGTCACTCCTGAAAGACATTCGCGAAAAGCTCGCTACAGAATGATACAAAACCCCTCGACTTGCTCGAGGGGTTTTAGTGAGGGTACACACTGTTATGCGAAGCTGCGCTCTGGAGTGAATGAGTACATCATAACGTGCCGTACGGCAGCAAGCACCACCAGCACAAACACGCACGCGGTCACGAGCGTGAGTGTGTCGGCATTCAGGAGTGCTGCGAGCGTGAACTCAGGGAGCTTCGCCATACCGACCGACTGAGCATTGGCAACCACCTTTGCAACAAACACCAACTTGGCTATCACATACGTAAGTACGATGAGCGGTACACCGAAGCGTACCAGAGGCCGTGAAAGCCAGTGTATCGCGAACGCATAGTAGGTTCGGCGCATGATCCTTCGTGTTAATGCTGTGTTATTCATAGGTGTATATAAGACTCTGCACACTATACTACTGTCCAAAGTGACAAAACGTTACATCATCCCCATATCTGCCATCTTCGCGCGAAATGCTTGTTTGGCGCGATGCACCCTGGTCTTCACTGCTGCCACACTCTCCCCTGTCTTCTTCGCAATATCTTTGTGCGACCAGCGCTCCATGTAGAAGAGGCGGAGTACATCGGCAAAGTGTCCCGGGAGTTCATTGAGGATGCGCTCTATCATGTCCTGGTTCTCCCGATCCTCTTCACTCTCTCCGAGATCAGCGAGGAGACCTTCATATTCTGGATCGAGTGGTGCGTTCGCCTTCCCAAACCGTGCATTTTTAGCGTATTTGGTGAGTGCGGTGTTGGTCAGGATCATGTACGCCCATGAAGAGAACTTCGCTCCTTCCTTCGGCTGATACTTTGCGGCATGCACATAGATCTTGGTGAATGTCTCTTGCACGATATCCTCTGCATCTTGGTCAGAACGGATGATGTGGCGAGCGCGGCGGAGGAATGGTTCTTGGTACCGCTCAAGGAGCACCGCAAAAAGCCATGGCTCTGCGGCCGAACGCATAAGCACCTCCTCATCGCTGAGTGATCGCGCCTCGTCTGTTGTCGTGAGTCCGAGCATGTGGCGAAATAAGGCTTCCTGTGTATAATACACCCCGTAGGAAAATTGTGTACTTACCTGAATAGTGTGCATGTTGCACTACAGTGCAGTCTCTCTGCAGCAGTAGAACATACACATCAACTTCCTACGGGGTACATCGGCCTTTCCTAGGACCAATCTCATAGTGAATGGCGTATACATTGTCCCAAAATACGAGCGAAAGGCCTGAGACACGAGGAGGGATAGTGATCTCTCTCGACGAGTGTCGAAGGCTTTGTAGCCGAATTTTGGAACAATGGATAGCCAAGCGGTTCCTGAAATACTTCGTAAGTATCTCAGGAACGAGAAACCAATAAACTCAGCGTTTCAATGTGAGATTGGTTCTATATTTAAACTAGGCGCATAACCCATTTGTATCATCTAATGTATTACCATGGCAGTGCTCGCATACAATGAAATCCTCCCCAAAAAGGTCATTCTCTGGAATGATGAACCCTACATCGTGCTTTCTGCACATGTCTTTCGCAAACAACAGCGCAAACCAGTGAATCAGACGAAGATCAAATCACTCCGAAGCGGTAAAGTTGTGGAACAAACCTACCATCAGAACGAAAACGCTGAGGAGGCCGACATCACGTACCGTCAGATCGAGTATATCTATGAGAGTCGTGGCGAATTCTGGTTCCATACTCCCGGCAAGCCATCTGAGCGCTTTGCACTTAAGGGAGAGATCGTGGGAGATCAGATGAAGTACGCTAAGCCAAAGACTGAAGTGAAGGCAATGGTGTTCAATGATGAGATCATCGGCATCGACCTTCCCATCAAGGTAGACCTCAAGGTCACCGAAGCTGCACCGGCAGTCAAAGGTAATACGGTGCAAGGTGGCTCAAAGCTCGTCACGCTTGAGACTGGAGCAACCTGTAACGTGCCAATGTTCGTGAATGAGGGTGACATCCTCCGTATCAATACTGAGACCGGAGAGTACACAGAGCGCGTCGAGAAGGCGTAACGATACAAGAAATCCCTGCCGATCGGCAGGGATTTTCCTTATAGAACATACTGTGCAACGAGTCGGTAGCAGATCCATACAATGTCTGCGACGAACAGCACTGTGATGAAGCTGCAAAGGACCCAGTAGGAAAAACCCTTCTTCACAGCACCCCCAAGCAGTCCGGGAATGCCCCACAGCACCGCTGAGAGTGCGAAAAGCGGGAGCGCAAACAAGATCGCCGGCCCGATTGCGTTGACCGAGAAGGTCGGCACCTTCCCGAGCTCCATCGACACATACCCAACGCCAGCGAATAGTGTCACAACAAAGATCAGTATATGGCTCACCATGAGCTGGTATACCGCATGCGGACCGATCTGAGTGGTCGGCAGCTTCGCACGTGGCGCTGCACCTATCGCAGGGGGTGTCCCTACAGACGGCCTCGTGTGGGTAGGCGTTTCAGCAGGTGCGTCGGCAGCTGCCATATGCGGCATCCGCGAGCCGTTCACACCACCTGTAATTGTGTCTGTTTCAGCCATTTGTCTCTCCTTCTCTTTCTGGGCGTGAAAATACTACAAAAAACACCAAGTGGCAAGACTTGGTGTTTTTTGCTGCTGTATAGTGTTAGCGGGAAATATATGGCATGAGTGCCATAAATCGTGCGCGCTTTATCGCCTCAGCAAGACGGCGCTGATCCCCAGCTTGGAGCTTGGTGCGTCGGCGCGAGTAGATGCGTGCGTGTGGGTTGATGTAGTCCGAGAGAAGGTCTGTGTTCTTGTAGTCGAAGTGAAGCATGTCATGCTTCTTTTTCTCACCTCCCTTGTTTTCAGTTTTGTCCATAAATTATATTTTAGAACGGAATGTCCTCTGGATTGATCTCTTCGTCAGGATAGTCGAGCGCACCGCCATCATCCTGCTTGGCGCCTTGATCATTTCCTGCTGACTGACCTCCTGCACCTCCTGCGCCACCTCGTGGTCCAAACTGGACGCGATCAGCGACGATCTCGGTGCGGTACTGTTTCTGTCCATCGCGATCCCATGAGCGTGTCTGAAGACGTCCTTCGACAAACGCACCGGCACCTTTTTTCAGGTACTGCGCGCAGGTGTCTGCCTGACGTCCAAACACCACAATGTTGTGGTAGTCGGTCGACTCTTGGCGTTTACCATCCCGATCCTTATAGACGCGGTTAGTTGCAAGCGCGAACGAACAGACGTTCATACCCGACGGAAGCGCTTTGAGTTCTGGGTCTCTTGTAAGGTTCCCGTAGACCATCGCTTTGTTGAGGTACATACCGTTGTGTGATTATTGTGTAATGAACTTCGTTATCAAGAGATTATGAGGTGATCTCCTCCACTGCCTTATCGAGCTCTTCGTCTGAGACCTCCTTAGGCTCGGTCTCCTCTGTGGTCTCTTCGGTCTCATCTGCTGATACCATCTTTCGCTTAGCGCGGATCTCGAACACCTTAAATGGGTGCTCAACCTCCGCCTTGGTAAGCTTAAGAAGAAGATGGCGGAAGATGCGTGTTTCGTGCGCGATCTCTGCCTTCAACGCCTCGATCTTCTCTGGTGCCGCCACAAAGCGGATCCAGCCAAGGTACGAGTGATTGTATTTATAATTCTTGCCCTCACTATGGGTGACGACCGTGTAGGCCAAGTCAAACCGCTGAGGCGCCTCTTCGTGAGTAATGTGACCGCCTACGCGATCGATCTGTGCCTTAATATCCCCAAAGACACCGGGGACTTCCTCTTCAGCAACCGTTGGAAGTATGTGGAAGGCGAACTCGTAGTGAGACATCTCATCTACGCCGACCGCCTCGGTCGCTGGCATGTTTGTTTCTGCCATGGCAAGGACAATACCACACAATACCCTCTCCTGCAATTATGTACATCAGCGCTTATATTTGGAATTAGTTCTCATACGCGTGGTACAATAT
>JAYQPD010000014.1:0-23045 GCA_038145135.1 bacterium
AGTTACGGGCGATCTCTCGTTTAAGCTCTGCGCCACGTTTGCGCGTGAGTCTGCTGAGGAAAAACTTGGTGAGTACTACGCATTGATGCCAGGTATCAAACATGGTAACGAATGGACACACATGGCTGGCACTGTCTGCTTTAACCGCGAGATTGACACCGACCTCATCAAGCCGATCACCACACCAACAACCCTTCCTCTGAAAGAAGTTCCGGTAAACTAGTATGGCGACGAGATTTGACCATCAGGCAATCGAAAAGAAGTGGCAGGAACGATGGAATGCATCACATATTTACGAAGCAGGTGAACGAGATCAACTAAAAGAGAAACAGTTCATTCTCACTGAGTTTCCGTATCCATCTGGCAACCTTCACATCGGGCATTGGTACGCATTTGCGGTACCGGATATTTATGTGCGCAAGCTACGCATGGAAGGGAAACAGGTGCTGTATCCAGTCGGATTCGATTCGTTCGGATTGCCTGCAGAGAACGCAGCCATCAAACGAAAACTTGATCCAAAAGAGTGGACGTACGACAACATTGCGTACATGACCAAGCAGCTCGAGAGTATGGGAAATGCGTTCGACTGGTCGCGCATGGTCGTGACCTCTAATCCTGAATATTACCGCTGGACCCAGTGGATCTTTCTTGAACTCTTTAAGAAGGATCTTGCGTACCGAGGCGTCGGAACAGTGAATTGGTGTCCGTCCTGCAACACGGTGCTTGCCAACGAGCAGGTAGTTGATGGAACGTGTGAGCGATGTGGGAGTGAAGTTGAACTTCGTGAAATGCCTGAGTGGAAGCTCCGCATCACGCAGTATGCTGATCGTCTCATCGACGACTTAGCGCCGCTTCCTTGGCCAGAGTTCATCAAAGACCTCCAGCGGAACTGGATCGGACGAAGTGTCGGTGCGGAGATAGACTTCCCACTTTCAACAGGCGACACCCTGACCGTCTTCACAACGCGTGTGGACACGCTCTACGGTGCGACCTTTTGTGTGCTGGCACCTGAACATTCACTCGTCACAAAACTACGATCATCCATTTTAAACTGGGAAGAAGTGATCCGGTATCAAAATGCTGCTGCGAAGAAGGACGAGATAGAGCGTACTGCGGAAGGCAAAGAGAAGACTGGTGTGAGGCTTGAAGGTATCACTGCCAAGAATCCTGTAAGTGGGGAGGATATACCGGTATTCATAGCTGATTACATCCTTGCACGGTACGGTACGGGTGCAATCATGGCAGTCCCTGCACACGACGAACGCGACTTTGCTTTTGCAGAAAAATACGACTGTAGTATTCGTGAGGTGATAGAAGGAGAGGGGCAACTACCCCGATCTACAGCTGGCCGCCTCACCAACTCCGGCGAGTACACTGGTATGGACTCACAGGCTGCAAAAGACGTCATAACTGCTAAAGTTAATGGTAGAAAGACCTCTACCTATAAGCTCCGCGACTGGTCGATCAGTCGTCAGCGATACTGGGGAGTGCCGATCCCGATCGTCTATGATCCGGATGGGTTGCCACATGCAGTTCCTTATGAGCACCTTCCATGGCACTTGCCGACAGATGTTGATGTAACCCCTACTGGCGAGCCGCCACTCGCAAAATCTCAGGAGCTCAAAGAACGCACCGAGCGTATCTTTGGCAAGGGGTGGACACCTGAAGTCGAGACCATGGACACGTTCATGTGTTCGTCATGGTATTTCATGCGCTACACCGATCCCCAAAATACTGAGCGGTTCGCAGCTCAGAGTGAGCAAGAAAAATGGCTTCCTGTCGACGTGTATTTTGGTGGCTCAGAACATACCACCATGCACCTCCTATACTCTCGCTTTATGCAAAAAGCGCTCTTTGACCTCGGCCACGCGACCGCTCTGGAACCCTACACTCTCCGCTACAATCGTGGGCTTGTTCTCGGTCCAGATGGGAACAAGATGTCGAAGTCAAAAGGAAATGTCATAGATCCTGATGAGCAGGTGAGTCGACTCGGTGCTGATACGGTAAAGATGTATCTCGCATTTATGGGTCCCTATGGCACACCGACAAACTATCCTTGGGATATGGGGGGCATAGCAGGCCTGCGACGCTTCCTTGAGCGTGTATATGACCTCCGCACACATATCACCACAACTCCAACCTTAGATAACAAAGCTTTACTCCATCAAACGATCAAGAAAGTCGGAGATGACATTCATGCACTCAAGTTCAATACCGCGATCAGTGCACTTATGGTCTATCTTAACGCAGTAGAGAAATCTGGACTGAGTACAGACGACTACCATTGTTTTTTGAGGATGCTTGCTCCATTTGCACCACATCTAAGTGAAGAGCTTTGGGAGCAAGCTGGTCATGAATCCTCAGTACACAGAGAGTCTTGGCCCAAGTTCGACCCCAACCTTCTTATCTCATCAGAAGTAACCATTGCCGTACAGATCAATGGCAAGGTGAGGGCAACCATCACCTTGGAGCGCGATGCCACAGAAGAGATGGTTCTAGACGCAGCACAGCAAGACGAAGTGATACGTCGTCGCCTCAATTCTGCTCAGATACTGAAGGTGATCTATGTCCCAAATCGGGCAATAAACCTGATCGCGCCTGGCGCGACATGATCCATAAGGTGAAGCAGTTTCCACTGCTTGACGCATCTTGATTGCCGTGATACAAAGGGGAACGTAAAACAATTTATAACAACATTAGTCAATAGGGGTGGAAATATGATAAAGGTAAGTTTCAAGCCAAAGCAAGTCACCAAAAAGCTTCTCGGAGTGCTGCCTGATCGTGCGCGTGACGTACTCACAAAGCGTTATGGCCTCGGCACAGAGAGCGACACTCAGACCCTTGAATCGATTGGCCAGACCTACGGCATTACGCGAGAGCGCGTTCGACAGATCGAGAACTACGGCATCACCTCTATACAGAAGTCAGACGCATACAAGGAACTCGAGTCAGTATTTGAGGAGCTCCGCGGTGTCATCGCTGACCTGGGCGGTATCATCACTGAAGACGATCTTCTCGAGCAGCTTGCAAAGGATGAGGCCACACAAAACCACTTCTACTTCATCCTCGTTATCGGCTCACCTTTCATAAAAGCAAAAGAGGACGAGCACTTCGCCCACCGTTGGCACGTAGAGAAGAGCACCGCAACTGCAGTTGAAGGTGCACTCAAACGACTCCACAAAGGTATCAACGAGGATGATCTCATTCCTGAATCTGAACTCATCTCTAAACTGAATGAGTCACTCAAAGAGGAACAAGTACCTCCAACAGATGAAGAGACCCTCCGTCGCTGGCTTTCACTCTCTCGTGTACTTGGCCGCAATCCACTCGGAGAATGGGGTGTTGCTTCTTCAACCAACGTTCGTGCGAAGGGAATTCGTGATTTCGCATACCTTGCAGTCAAGCGCCACGGTTCACCGATGCACTTCCGTGAGGTTGCTGACGCTATTAAAGAACTCTTTGACCGTGAGGCACACGTTGCTACCTGTCACAATGAGCTCATTAAAGATGCACGCTTTGTCCTTGTTGGTCGCGGGCTTTACGCGCTCACTGAGTGGGGGTATACCGCTGGTGTCGTAAAGGACGTACTCCAAGAGATACTCAAGAAGCATGGTCCACTTACACGTGACGAGATCATCGACAAGGTACGCAAAGAGCGTTATGTGAAGGACAACACTATCGTGGTAAATCTTCAGGACACAAACATCTTCAAGCGCCTCTCAAACGGTACCTACGCGCTCGCTGACTAGATCGCTATAACTTTGAAAAGTGAGAAAAGAGGGGATACGACCCTCTTTTTTCGTACCAAAATGCTACCATAGTGGGTATGTCATCGGGCGAAAGTAAAGAACCGATCATTTTTAGGCACGTCTCCGGTTTTATTCACTGGTTCGAGGGAAAGTTTGGTGCAAACTTTGCTCCGCTTTTCATTGTGCTGGGACTTTTCCTCGTTTGGAAGTTCCTCACTTCCGGAATCGCAGACACTAATAAGGTATTCGGCATCATAATCGCGACGAGCCCACTCTGGCTACCGTGGATCCTTTTCTTTCTTTGGTTCGAGTCTTGGATGTTCTACATCCAGACGGCTGCACGTATCAAGGGTGGACGCGTTTCACTTGAGATCATGATTCCTAAGGATATCTTCAAGTCTCCAGTTGCTATGGAAAATATCCTGACCCAACTTTTTCAAAAAGCGAGCCCTGATAACCTCGTCGACACCTACTGGTCAGGAAAGCATCCTCCATTCTTTTCACTAGAGGTCATTTCTACAGGTGGAACGGTCCGTTTTGTGGTCAACACCCCAGCTAAAAAATATCGTAACTTCGTAGAAAGTGCGTTTTACTCCCAATACCCAGGAATAGAGATACGGGAAATGCCGATCGATTACACAGCAGAGATCCCCTGGGACCCTGAGAATTGGGGCTACATGTCCATCCATTTCGGGGAGCGCTACTATGGTCCGAAACCTATCAAAACCTACGTCGATTTTGGACTCTCTGACGATCCTAAGGAAGAATTCAAACATGATCCAATAGGCATTATGCTTGAACTCTTGGGGTCGCTGAAGCCGGGTGAACATCTTTGGTTCCAATTCATGATCCGCATCCACCGCGAAGAAACGTTCCAGACAGGTTTCCTCAAGACCATCCCTGACTGGAAGGGACAGATCAAGAAGGAGATGCAGGAGATACTCGACAACGCAAAAAAACGCAACCAAAGTGACGACGAAGACAAGTACAACGGTTCAGTTACGCTCACACCCCTTGAGCGTGCGTCTCTCGAGGCGCTTGAGCGTTCACTCACCAAGTTCCCGTTCAAAGTCTTCATTCGGGCTTTCTATGCAGCAAAACACGAAGCGGCTGATTGGGATCGCATCGGACAAGCGATCACTGTCTTCCAGCAAACTGAAGATCTTTCGCGGAATGGTGTCCGGTATAAGTGGCGCGCTGACTTTGATTGGAATTGGTGGCAAGACCCAACTGGCAAGAAGCGTATCCATCTCAAAGAAGAAGAACTCGACAACTATAAGCGACGTGTGTACGAGAGTCGCAAGGATATCGACCAGGGAAGTCTTATGACCACAGAAGAGATCGCCACTTTGTGGCACCTACCTGGTTCAGGAGTCACCACACCTAACCTCGCACGAATACCATCAACTCGCGCTGAAGCACCACCTAACCTCCCGATCGGATGAACGAAAAACCTGAAGATAGAATTTTTATCGAGTACGAAGAAGAGTCTCGGATCAATGCACCATCACGGCTAGTGCGTTTGTTTGCACTTTTTATAGCCACCTTTCTCTGCGGCACTTTTTTGTTTTATCTCTATCTAACACATCAGAACGTGCCTGCGGATCCATTTCCTACCAACACTCCGATCGTCGTAGATGAAGGCTCAACACTCCCAACCATCTCGCGCACACTCTTTGAGCATGGTGTCATTCGCGCTCCGTTTCTCTTTTCATTCCTTGCAACATTTTCTGGTAGTGCTGAGCACTTGCACGCTGGCACGTACTACTTCCCGCAACCACTCACCACAAGAGGTGTCCTTGATGCTCTCGCTTCGGGTAAATACAGCAACAATACGATCGTACTGACGATCAGAGAGGGAGCGCGCGTGACGAATATAGCTTCCACAACATTGAGTATGATCCCTGATTTTGACCGAGTACGTTTTGTTGAGATCGCCACCCCGTTCGAGGGATATTTGTTTCCAGACACCTATCATATACCTCCGACGATCACCCCTGATGAGCTCCTGACACTACTGCGCGAGACATTTGATGAAAAGGTTACCGCTGAACTCCAACTATCACCAAGTGAACTCACTCGTGACACTGTCATTCTCGCGTCAATACTTGAGCGGGAAGGGAATTCGTCTGAAAATATGGGACTGATATCGGGTATCTTACATAATCGACTTGAGCAGGGGATGCCACTCCAGGTGGACGCAACGCTCGAGTATGAACGTGGCAAGGGAAGTTCGGATCTCTCAGTTGATGATCTTAAAGATGACTCCACATACAACACCTACACACGTAAAGGACTCCCACCAACACCTATTGCGAACCCTGGTATTGTCGCACTCCGCGCTGCGCTTGAACCTACGTCCACTGATTATTTCTACTATCTTACGGGTAATGACGGTGAATTCTACTACGCTAAGACATTCGAAGAGCATAAGCGCAACAAGGCACGCTATCTTTCACGCTAGCGACTATGCTAAGGTATTCCCACACCATGTCAGAGAATACAGCAAAAAAAGTGTGTGTCGGTCTATCGGGAGGAGTTGATTCTTCAGTAACAGCACTCATCCTTAAAGAAGCGGGGTATCAGGTCACTGGTGTCTTTATACGTGCCTGGCGCCCTGATTTTGTGGTGTGTAGTGAAGCTGAGGATCGGCTTGACGCAATGCGTGTTGCCGCACATCTCGAGATCCCCTTCATTACGTTAGATGCACAGGAGGCATATCGCAAAGAGGTAGTGGACGCCATGATCCAAGCGTATAAACAGGGATTGACCCCAAACCCTGACATGCTCTGCAACAAACAGATAAAATTTGGTGTTTTTGAGAAGTTTCGTAACGCGCACGGATTCGATTACCTTGCAACTGGACATTACGCGCGCATCACGCATGATTCGAGCGCCACTAGACTCTTTCGTGGTGTAGATGAGGGAAAGGATCAAAGTTACTTTCTCGCCGATGTAGCACGAGAAGCGCTGACCCACGCACTATTCCCCCTAGGTGCTCTCACCAAAAGTGAGGTGAGAGTGCGTGCAGAAAGAGCACAGTTGCCCACAGCTCATAAACGTGACAGTCAGGGTGTTTGTTTCTTGGGCGACGTCAATATGCCTGAGTTTCTCTCTCACTTCATAGAGAGCACCCCCGGTAACGTAGTGACTCCAAATGGCACTGTCGTCGGTCAACACGAGGGACTCACGTTCTACACGATCGGTCAGCGTCATGGATTCACTCGACACGAGATAAACAAAGCGCGTACTCCGTACTACGTGATAGAAAAAGACCCTTCGCAAAACACACTCATTGTTGATACAACGCATCCTACGGTCAGCAAAGGTTCAGCGCGGATACTTACTCACTACAACCACATTTCTCCAACACCACTAGGCAACAAGAATTATAGCGCCGTATTCCGCTACCACGGCGCCACAACAGAAGTGCAAGTTGAGCCTGCTGATAGTGGTGTTATCGTCACACTTCTCACAGACAGTGAGGCGACCTCACCCGGCCAGACGTGTGTACTCTATGATGGGGAAGAAGTAGTGGGAGGTGGTATCATAGGTCATCATGAATGATATTCGCGTCACCAAAGCAGACGGCACAGTCGAACGTTTTAGAGAGAACAAATTGCGTCATTCGCTTCGAAATGCTGGAGCGACACGACAAGAGATCACCGAGATCCTCCGTGATGTAGAGAAAGAGATATATGACGGGATCACCACTGAGATCATTTATAGACGAGCCTTTGAGTTACTGCGAGATCTCCCACAGCCTGCGGCAGCTCGTTACTCGCTTCGTCGTGCGCTCTTTGGTCTCGGCCCGACTGGGTTCCCGTTCGAGGATTATCTCGCTAAACTCTACGAACACGATGGATACCGCACTAAAACACGCACCATTCTGAAAGGTTCGTGTGCTACCCATGAACTCGATGTCATTGGGTGGAAGCAGGACGATTGCTTTGTAGCTGAAGCAAAATTCCACCAGCAGCCAGGCACTAAAAGTGACCTTCAGGTCGTCTTATACTCATATGCTCGCTTCCTTGACCTCAAGGGTATTGCTGCGCACAAGAGTGATACCTGTGGCGCTAAACGCGGCGTAGTTATCACAAACACCAAGTTCACCACTGCAGCGATACAGTACGGTGCGTGCGTTGGAATGGATCTTATTGGATGGGACTATCCCAGGGGAAAATCCCTCCAGGAATGGATTGAACGCACTAAGCTCTACCCGATCACAGTGCTTTCAAGCCTAAAAAACCGCGAAAAGCTTGCACTCATCAAAAGTGGCACCATTTTGTGTGGCGATATAATTGACAACAAGGGACTTTTGACGTCCATTGGTGTCTCACGGGGAAGAAGTGGCCAGGTGATGGATGAGGGTGCAAAACTTTGCGCTCTCTAGAGCATTTTTGTATAATCACCCCTGCATTACAGGATAAGCCTAATTTGTTACGTATGGAAGCAGAACAGCAGCAGGGTCAGAAGACAGTCGTTGCGTTTATTTCAGGTCTGCTCATTGGTGGCCTTCTCATGTGGGTCTTCAGTGCAGAGCCAAAGAAAGACAACACTGTTGAAGTTAAGACCGATGATACACAAGGAGCAATGACAGAGGATCAGTCAACTGACACGACTGACACTTCAAACGTTGAGAATGCAGCAGCTGCAGCAGCTGCGGCGGCAACACCTAAGACGCCAGAGATCTCTATGGCGAACGCTGGAATCTCTGTTGCAAATCAGCCAGCTGGTACCATGGTGAAGCTCGGTGAGACCAAGTACCCAGTAGACGGTGGTTGGCTTGCAGTTCACACGCTCGATGGCGATGCACTTGGTCCAGTACTCGGTGCAGCACGCTTTAGCGTTTCAGAGGGCCTCATGCCAACTGAGATCGAGCTGCTTGCGAACACAACGAAGGGCGACAAGTACGCTGTTGTCTTCCATACTTCAGATGGCAACCGTACCTACTCTTCAAAGACCGACACGGTCATGCAGAACGACGCTGGGGCCTACATGGGCGCCACCTTCATGGCTGAGTAACACACTGACCCCTAAAAACGGCCCCATCGGGGCCGTTTTTGTTATCTGGTATACTTCCATGATGGCATATGAAAAACGATACAATCCTGACCGCAGTCCCGATTGGAACTATGGAGGTGGAAAGTGGCGTCTCTCACGCTCAAAGATCGATCTCTTTGTGGAATGCCCGCGCTGTTTCTATCTCGACAACAAGCTCGGCACAGCCCGCCCACGCGGACCAGCATTTACCCTAAACGTCGCAGTCGATGCACTTTTGAAAAAAGAATTTGATGTGCACCGGGCTGAAGGAAGCGCCCATCCTCTTATGGATGCCTACAACGTAGATGCGATCCCGTTTGAACACAAAGACATCGACCTCTGGCGAGACAATTTCAAGGGATTAGAGCACGTACACGAGCCAACTGGGCTTACTGTCTCAGGTGCGGTCGACGATATTTGGATCGATGGCGATGACAACCTCATCGTCGTCGACTATAAAGCCACCTCTAAAGAAGGGAAGATCGAAACACTATCCGATTCTTCGTGGGAAGATCAGTATCGTCGGCAGATAGGTGTCTACCAGTGGCTTTTAGAGCAAAATGGCTTTCAAGTCTCCAAGACGGGTTACTTTGTGTACGCGAATGCGTCAGCCGACAAATCAGCATTCGATGGTCAGCTAGAGTTTGAAGTGACCCTCGTACCCTGTGATGGTGACACCTCTTGGATCGAACCCACACTTGCGAAGATCAAAGAGTGTCTCGACTCAGAAGACCTGCCTGCATCATCTTCCACCTGTGAGTACTGTGCGTACCGAACTGCTGCAGGCAAGAAACTTCAGGCAAAGCACAAAATGGCGCTCTCGCGGAACAAAAATAATTAATATTTTACTATGATATATCATAGTGCGTGATAGAAGCTTGTATGCAAAAGAAACAATTCAAGGAACGAGCACTTGCAGTCGTACGCAAGATACCAAAAGGGCAAACGTTGAGCTATGGCCAGGTAGCCTTTGCGGCGGGATACCCTGGCGCCGCTCGCGCTGTCGGTACACTTATGGCAGGGAATCATGACAAAACCGTCCCTTGTCATCGTGTGGTACGGAGCGATGGCCGCATCGGCGAGTATAATGGCGGTGGTCCAACGGCAAAGATCAAGCGACTTACCAGTGAAGGTGTGTCGATAATCAACGACCGTGTGGTTAAATAGAGTTCATGCTGTACTCATATCGTATTGAACAAGCAATTCGCGCAGCCTCTGTACTTCATAACGGTCAGACTAGAAAGGGCAGTGCACCGTACCCGTACATCACACACCTCATTGCAGTAGCGTTCCTCCTCGCTGATTATACCGATGATGAGGACACGATCATTGCGGGACTACTCCACGACACCCTGGAGGACACCGACTATACTCCCGAGGAACTTGAAACAGATTTTGGCGCGCATGTCCGCGACATTGTTGAAGGGGTGACAGATGCGCTCCATAATGAGCGTTCGCTGATGAGTTGGGACGAGCGACAAGAGCAGTACTTTAAGGCGCTTGACCTCGCACCTAAAGAATCTCTTCTTGTTTCCGCTGCTGACAAGATCCACAATATGCGTTCGATCGTTGAGGAGTACCACGACGATCACGAGCTCTTCACCAAGCATTTCACAAAAGACATCGACAAGCTCATTGATAAGTATGATCGGCTCAACATGGTACTCACTGATAGAGTCGACAATCCTATCATGAAAGAGTACAAACATGTGCACGACCTCTTCAACGAATTCCTTAAAAAGGTAGCAAGCACACATCATAACAAACATGTCTCAGAAAAAAGCAAAGGGGAAAGTAAAAAATAGCATCACCTGGGATCTGACTGTTCTCTACACTGGAGCAGATGATCCAAATATCGAAAAAGATATTGCACGCTTTGAATCGAGCGTGAACGCTTTCGTGCAGGAGTACGGAGGATGGACAGGGGAGTATTCGAAACCAGAGTTACTCAAGAAGTCACTTGCTTCCTATGAGCGCGTCACCTCCTCTCCAAACGCAAGTAGGGCAGGATACTACTTCGGCCTCCGAAGAGAACTAGACGCGCATGATGACGAGGCTGAGAAGAAGTTGAATTTGCTTTCAGACCGACTCACCAAAGCAGGAAATAAACTTCTTTTCTTTGTGCTCTCTCTTGGAAAGATCGAAGAAACTACGCAAAAGAAACTCCTCACCGATCCGTCACTAAAAAAGTGGCACTACTATTTACACGGAGTATTTGAAGAAGCAAAGCATCACCTCTCTGAAAAGGAGGAGCGCATTATGAGCTTAAAGAGTAACTCAAGCTACGGCCTGTGGATCGCTGGTACCGATAAGCTACTCAACCGTAAAGTACTTTCTTGGAAAGGGAAGAAACTTCCGCTCTCTGAAGCACTTGAGCTCATAGCAAAATTGCCTAAAGCAGACCGACGAAAACTGTGGGCACTTGCTGTTGCGGAGATGAAAACACTCGGCGCTGTGGCTGAAAACGAACTTACCGCCATTGTGCTTGATAAGAAGGTGAACGATGAACTTCGCGGCTTCCATGCCCCATACAGCGCGACTATGCTTGGGTATGAGAACAGCGAGAGATCCATACTGACTCTCATCGAAACGGTGAAAAAACACTACGCTATCTCGCACCGGTTCTACGCGCTGAAGGCACGAATGTTGAAAGAGAAGAAACTCTGGTACGCTGACCGAAATGTTGGCGTAGGGAAGGATGCACGCGTCACATTTGAAAATGCGACAGCAACGCTCCGCTCTGTCTTTCACGATGTCAACCAGGAGTATGCAAAAATACTTGACCGAATGCTTGTAGAAAAGCAGATCGATGCATTCCCAAAGAGTGGAAAAACGAGCGGTGCGTTCTGTGCTTCAGATGTCGGACTTCCGACCTATGTACTCCTTAACTTTCTTCCTGATACCCACTCACTTCGTACCTACGCGCATGAAATGGGTCATGCGGTACACGCAGAACGTGCAAAGATCCAACCTCATATCTACCAAGGACACTCGACCGCTGTAGCTGAGACTGCGTCGACCCTCTTTGAAAATCTCGTATTTGACGCGAGCATCGCGGATCTGAGTCGCAAAGAGCGTATCATTGCGCTCCACGACAAGATCCAAGACGACATCATGTCGATACATCGCCAGGTTGCGTTTTTCGAGTTTGAACGTGAGATGCACGAGCATATTCGTTCACATGGAGCCATGAATGAGGGTGAGTTGGCAAAGCTCATGCAAAAACATTTGAAAGCGTATCTTGGTCCGTCAGTGGATGTCACCACAGACGATGGATACACCTTTGTGTATGTATCGCACTTCCGCCGTTTCTTCTACGTCTACACGTACGCGTATGGAAATCTTGTCTCGTCAGCCATAGCAGAGCGCCTCCGTAATGACAGTACCTACACAAAAGAGATCGATCTGTTCCTTACTGCCGGATGCTCAAAATCACCCGAGGACATTTTTAAGGCGATCGGTATCGACGTGACTGACCCTACCTTCTTTGAGGAAGGGCTCAAAAAGCTCAACCGTCGTATTGACGAACTGGAGACACTTATCGCTTATTAGTGCTTTACGGACCAGCAACTCTGCTGCATACTATCGCTATGAATCTATTGTTTTGGGGAATGACCATTGGCACGTTCGGAAAGGTTGTTCTAGGCGCAGCCGTCCTTATGGTGCACCTCAAGATCTTTGAAGAGCGAGGTATAGATGGTGTTGTGCTTAAATCCATCCGTACGGAGCACATCCTCACCATACTCGGCATTGTTTTGATTGTGGTAGGATACGTGCTCGAGGTTTCGTTCTACAACGGTATTGACCTCTTTGAGTGTACGGCAGCGAATTGCGCTGCGATGCTCATACAAGGCGCAGAATAATACACGTATATACTATGAAGACATTCAACGAGATTCGCTCGTCGTATCTTGAGTTTATGAAACGGGAGGGGCACGCTATCATTCCGTCTGCCTCACTTGTGCCACAGAACGACCCAACCACACTCTTTACGGGAAGTGGTATGCAACCATTGGTGCCCTACCTGCTCGGAAAAGAACACCCGGAAGGCAATCGTGTCGCTGACTCACAGAAGTGTTTTCGATCAATGGACATAGAGGAAGTGGGGGATAACCGCCACACGACCTTCTTTGAGATGCTTGGTAACTGGTCCTTGGGTGACTACTTCAAAAAAGAGCAACTACCGTTCTTCTTTCACTACCTGACAGACGAGATCGGTCTTGATCCAAATAAATTGTTTGTCACTGTCTTTATTGGAGATGAGGCAAATAATGTTCCGCGCGATACCGAATCGGTCGCCATCTGGAAGGAACTTTTTGCTTCAAAAGGTATCGATGCCCAAGATGTCCTGATCGGTTCTGAAGAAGAAGGGTACGAAAAGGGCATGCAGGGTGGGCGCATTTTTTATTACGATGCAAAGAAGAACTGGTGGTCGCGCGCAGGCACGCCTGAAAAGATGCCAGTAGGGGAGCCAGGCGGTCCAGACTCTGAGGTATTCTATGACTTTGGTACACCACATGATCCAAAGTGGGGAACGGAATGTCATCCGAACTGCGACTGCGGTCGCTTCCTCGAGATCGGCAACTCGGTCTTTATGCAGTACATGAAACAACAAGATGGTTCATTCGCACTCTTGCCTAAGCAGAACGTTGACTTTGGTGGTGGTCTCGAGCGCATCGCTGCCGCGGCGCATGATAACGCCGATGTGTTCACTGTCGGGCCGCTCCATACCATCACTACAATGCTCGAGATGCTCTCGGGCAAAAACTACAATGACGAGCGGTACACACATGCTTTTCGCGTTATTGCAGATCATATCCGCGCAGCTGTGTTCTTAATTGCTGATGGAGTACTTCCGTCAAACACCGACCAGGGGTACTTTGTGCGACGTCTACTCCGTCGTTCCGTTCGCTTTGCCGACAAGCTCGAACTCTCACACCTGTCGCTCGGCAAGCTCGTCGCTGTAATTGCGAAAGAATATGAGGGTGCGTACCCTGAACTTACGGAGCGCCGCATCGATATTGAGGCTGCAATCGACGGGGAAGAGAGCCGTTTCCGAGCAACACTCGCCCATGGCATGAAGATATTTGAAAAACTATCTGCTGATGGTGTGGTCACCGGTGATGAGGCGTACGTTCTATTCACCACGCATGGATTTCCTATTGAGCTCACTGAAGAGATAGCAAAAGAACGCGGGGGTACCGTGGACCGAGCAGGTTTTGAATCAGCAATGGAGAAACATCGCGCTGATTCCCGTGCGGGTGCTGAACAGAAGTTCAAAGGCGGTCTCGCTGACGCCGGTCTAGCAACTACACGCCTCCATACTGCACACCACCTCCTCCTCAAAGCACTTCAAATGGTCCTTGGTGCCCACGTACATCAACGCGGCTCTAATATCACCGGCGAGAGACTTCGTATCGACTTTTCACACGGAGAGAAGATGACCGATGAGCAAAAGGCTGAGGTAGAACGAATCGTGAACGCGAAGATGCAGGAAGGGCTTCCCGTCATCACTTCGACCATGAAACTCGAGGAGGCAGAGAAGCTGAACGCCGAGCACGAGTTTGGCGCAAAATATCCTGAGACGGTGACCGTATACTCTATTGGCCCCACTGACGCCACTGCTGATACACCTCAGTTTGATCAAGCGTTCTCAATTGAATTCTGTGGCGGTCCTCATGTGACCAATACACGAGAGCTAGCAGATGCTGGTACATTTCGTATCAAAAAAGAGGAGGCATCATCTGCGGGAGTGCGACGCATCAAAGCGGTCATAGAATAGTCTATCCACTTTTTAAGAAAAATATGCACCCGAAGTGACGTGTTTTTCTTTATACTATGAGCATACACCTCATGCTCGACGAACTCTTGCATCATCACAAGTCGCCCTACGCGGTGCTCCTTGATATCGGATCGGGGAGTGTTGGTGTTGCGATCATTGAGGAAGACCCTCTCGAAGAGAAGCCACTCATCATTTATACTCACCGAGAGCGTATTCGGGTGACCCAGAAACGAGATCCTGACGAATTCATTCGCATTTTAAAGGAGGCGCTGCTGGCGGTAACCCTAGAACTCGCTTCATCCGGCATGCGTGCACTCAAAGAGCACGATCCACATGCGCGCGTATACCGTAGGTTGGTCCTCTATGCTTCACCATGGTCTGAGGCGATCACACGGATCATCGCACTTGAACACGAAGAGCCGTTCATGGTCACCGAACAATTTGTTGAAAAACTCATTCAAGATGCTCT
Source organism: bacterium (assembly GCA_038145135.1). Taxonomy (GTDB): domain Bacteria; phylum Patescibacteriota; class Minisyncoccia; order Phycocordibacterales; family UBA918; genus JAYQPD01. The sequence continues at coordinate 15,044 of JAYQPD010000014.1, forward strand.
TGAAAAAGCTGAGTCGAGCACTCACGAGAAACAAATATTTGAGGAAACAGGTAAGACCGTTATCAAGCGTTCTATCATTGCTTCTTACATAAACGGGTACCTGATCGATCATTTCACCGGGCAGACCGCTACTGAACTCAAGATAGCCTACATGACCGAGCTCGTCCCAGAGATCGCAAGGACGGCACTCAACTCGATCGAAAAGAATATCGCATCACATACTCACGAAGAGGAGCGAACCTTCATAGTTGCTGCATATCATGCCGCACATGCACTCTTTCCTCATCTTCAAAACACGTTCATCATAGACGTTACCGGCGAGGCGACTGAGTGCGGCGTGGTCGAACATGGCGTTCTCTCAGAGAATTTTTCTACCACGTTCGGCTCCCAATCAGTGGTACGTCTCATCGCGCAGAAACTCGGCACGCTGGAGGATGAGGCTCGCTCACACATCCGTGATTACGAAGCTCAGATGATACACACAGATGCAAAGGACACTATTACCCTCGTACGCGAGACGTACAAAGAAGAGCTGCGTAGACTACTTACCAATATTCAAAGTGCGTATCTCGTCCCAGAACATTTTGTGTTGGTGTTGAATCCAGAAACTGCCGCATTCTTTTCAACCATGATCGAAGAAGTTGTGGCTACACTTCGTGGTGAATACGGTATTCATCTGCTCGATGAACAGGCAGTAAAATCGCTTGTCATGTACACAGACGCCTGCAGACATGATCATTACATTGCTATTGGCGCTGCTTTTTTCCACAACGAGACTCGTGCTGCTCAAAACAAGTAGATATTCTGCGCTATACTAAAACCATGGCCCAGAAATGGAACCTTGGGGATATTGTGCCGCCTGATCGTGAGCGTCGTTCTCGACCACGACCGCAAGCGCCACATCATGGAATGGGTGACATGCGTCGCCCGATGAGACCAGGAGGTGAACGCCCAGCGCCGCACCACCATGAGGACGACCCCGCTTTGCATCACGAGGGAGAATTACATCACCACGCGAATGAACACGTAGAAGACGACTCACTCGATGCTGAGATACGAGATATTGAGATCAAGGTTGGAAAGAGTCATCGAATGAGACGCTACCTGACGATCGTAGCGGTTATTGCAATAGCTATAGGACTCGGTATTGGCTCAACCATCCTTATGAGTGGTGCTGATGTTACCGTCATGCCAAAATCTCGCTCAGTCACCGTAAACGGCACTTTTGACGCTCATCAGAATCCGAAGGCTGGTGAACTGGGGTATGAACTCCTGTCCTTCGAAGAAGAAGGCGAGCGAACCGTCTCTGCAACTGGGCAGGAGAAGGTTACTGAACGCGCTTCAGGTATGATCACCATACAGAACGCCCATAGCTCTACGAAGCAGCGTTTGGTTAAAAATACACGTTTTGAGTCGCCAAATGGACTCATTTACCGCATCACTGAATCGGTTGAAATTCCGGGTTATACGAAGTCTGACGACGGAACCATCATCCCTGGTTCGATCGAGGCAAAGGTTCTTGCTGATGGGACAGGCGAGGAATATAACATCGCCCCAAGTAGCTTTACAGTCCCTGGTCTAAAAGGTTCTGAGCAATTTGATACTATAACCGGTACGTCTAAAGAGGCGATGGTCGGTGGGTTTGATGGAATGAAGTTCATCATTGATGAAGGCGAACTTGCCAAAGCACGCCAGGAGCTTCATCTTGAGCTTCGTGAAAAACTCTTTGCACGACTTAAGACTGATCGTCCCAGTGGCTTTGTTTTCTATGAACCATCAGTAACCTTTGTTTTCAACTCTCTTCCACCAACAGATGCTGGTAATCAGTCCGTCACTATCGCAGAACAGGCACGACTGCTCGCCCCACTCTTTAAAACTGATGACTTTGCACGCACCATCGCAGCACGAGCTATACCTGGATATGAAGGCGAGCCGGTCCGCATTGATGACGTAAGCTCACTTACGTTCTCATATCCTTCACCCGTCGAAGATATATCAGCCGCTGATCCGCTTCAATTCAACCTCAGTGGGCAAGCAAAGATAATCTGGACATACGATGTGGAAAAGCTCCGAAACGATCTAAAGGGGGTGGCAAAAACTGCTCTCCCATCCATACTCTCGGGATACCCTGCCATTGAAAAGTCCCGTGCTTCTGTAAAGCCATTTTGGAAGGATTCGTTCCCCAAAGACATCCAGAAGATCCGTATTATCGAGTCGTTTGACTCATTTACCCAGTAGCTGACAGGCAACGTATTGACTCAGAGAGCTACCTCTGGTAGATTATATGTCGTTTGATGGAAACTAAATCAAACAGTGAAAACCTCGTCTATGGGATCATCGAGGAGGCGTTGCCTAATGCCCTTTTTCGTGTTTTGTTAGACGATGGTCGTTTGATACTTGCATACCTCTCGGGAAAGATGCGTAAGTTTAGAATACGCGTTTTAGTAGGCGACAAGGTTGAGGTATTTGAAGACAAGTATGGCGGGAAGGGTAGGATCACAAGACGTTTGTAATACAACACTATGAAAGTTCGATCATCAATCAAAAAAATGAGCCCAGACGACCAGATCGTGCGTCGACGTGGCCGCATTTACGTTATTAACAAGAAGAAACCGCGACACAAGCAACGACAAGGCTAATTCTATGCGAATCTCAGGTATCACAATTCCAGAAGCAAAATGGCTCGAGTTTGGACTCACCGCTATTTACGGTATCGGTAACTCACGCGCTCGAGAGATCCTCAAGGAGCTCAAGATCCACCCACGTACTAAACCTGCTGACCTCTCTACCGACCAGGAGAATGCGATCCGTGAAAAGATCGAGTCTCATGCGATCGAAGGAGAGCTCCGCCGTGAGATCGGTTCGAATATCAAGCGACTTAAGGAGATCAAATCCTATCGTGGCTCTCGCCACGCAAAGCGTCTACCAGCACGTGGTCAGCGTACCAAGACAAACGCACGTACGTTGAAGGGAGTTAAGAAAACCATGGGTTCAGGTCGCCGTAAGCTCGAGAAGACCTAAGCCGTACAAGGACAGTAATACATTTGTTAGTAACGATTCACACCTATGGGTAAGAAAAGAATCATCAAGAAAAGTGGAGGTTCAGATGTCAGCGGTACATCCCGCTCTCTTTCGCGTGTCTCTAAGCGCAAGCTTGAGAATGGCACTTTGTACATCACTGCAACTTTCAACAATACACTCCTTACGTTCACTGATACTACAGGGAACACGGTCGCAGCTGCGTCCTCTGGCGCACTTGGCTTCAAAGGTTCTCGTAAGTCAACACCATTTGCTGCTGCAAAGGTAGGAGAGACCATTGCTGAGAAGGTTCAGCAGATGGGTGTAAAGGAAGCAGCGGTGGTTGTGAAGGGTGTGGGTTCAGGTCGTGAGTCTGCACTTCGTGCGTTTGCTGGAAAGGGCATCAACCTTACCCGCATTACTGACATGACTGCAATGCCGTTTAATGGTCCTCGTCCGCCTCGCGCCCGACGTGTGTAATGTTTGATCTACCTATATGAAAATCGGTCCAAAATATAAGATCTGTAAACGTCTCGGTAGTGCCATCTTTGAGAAGTGTCAGACACAGAAGTTTGCACAGCGTGCAGACCAGAAGGGTGGTCCACGACGCGGACGCCCAGGCGCAATGAGCGAGTTCAAGCGCCAACTCGTTGAGAAGCAGAAGATGCGTTTTTCATACGGCATCACTGAGAAGCAACTTGCTCGCTACGTACATGAAGCTATGGATCATGAAGGTGACCCAACAAAGCTTCTTATCGATCGCCTCGAGTCACGACTAGACAATGTCGTATACCGCACAGGTATTGCGAAGACTCGTCGCCTCGCTCGCCAGATGGTCTCTCACGGACACATCGTTGTGAATGGCGTAAAGACCACTATCCCATCGTACAAAGTAGTTAAGGGTGATGTCATTTCAGTTCGTGAGAACAGCAAACAGTCACCACTCTTCTCAAACCTTACCGAGCAACTTGCGGGAGCGACTGTCCCAGGATGGCTCTCATTTGATGCAAAAGCACTTTCTGGTACTAAGACCGCCGAGCCACAGTCTGTTACGACCGTAGATTCAATGTTCGATCCTATCCAGGTGCTTCAGTTCTATAGTCGTTAGTAGTCGTTGATTAATTTATTCGTCCTAAGTAGATCGCTATGCTCGAGACCAACGTAGCACTCCCATCAAAACCCCGTATCGTGACGGAAGAGAATATGTCTGGCACGTATGAGATTGACGGACTCTATCCAGGGTACGGCCATACCCTTGGTAATTCATTGCGCCGCATTATTCTCTCGTCACTTCCAGGTGCCGCGATCACTCAGGTGAAGATCGACGGTGTTGCTCACGAGTTTTCTACCATGGAAGGTATCAAGGAGGATGTCATCACTATCCTTCTTAACCTCAAGCACCTTCGTCTCTCACTTCATAGTGACACTCCTGTTACGATGACGCTGAAGGTAAAGGGTGAGAAGGTGGTGACCGCAGCTGATATTGTTGCACCTTCACAGATAGAGGTCTTGAACCCTGAGCATCACATTGCTGAGCTCACTTCAAAGAACGCGTCACTCGATATCGAAATGACTGTTGAAAACGGTCTTGGCTACGTCCCGCGTGACGTTCACCAGAAAGATAAGGTTGATATCGGCACCATTGCGATCGACGCAGTGTTTACTCCGATTCGTCGTGTTAACTACGAAGTCGAGAACATGCGTGTTGGTGATCGTACTGATTACAACCGTCTTCGCGTTTTCATCGAGACTGACGGCACCATGTCTCCTCGTGAAGCGCTTGAGAATTCGATCGAGATCATGATCCACCAGCTCAAAGCAATCATTGGGTTCCAAGAATCAGTGGAGCAGTCACACGCTGACATAACTGCGGGCGAAGAAATGTCTTCTGATGAAGGTGGAGCTGAAGATGAGACGACCGATCCAGACGTCTTGAAGACTCGCATCGAGACACTCGATCTTTCTGCGCGCACTCAAAATGCTCTCGCAGAAGCAAACATCCGCACTATCGGTGGGCTTGTGCGAAAGAAGAAAGATGATATTCTCGAACTCGATGGCATCGGACCAAAGGGTGTCGATGAGATCGTCGAAGTCCTTAAAGCAAACGGTCTGTCACTCAAAGAATAGCGTATGAAGCATCAACGAAAAAACAGAACTCTTGGACGTGATCGCGATGAACGCGAGGCACTTATGCGTGGGCTTGCTACCTCGCTCATAGAGCACGGCAAGATCATCACCACGACTGCAAAAGCGAAAGAACTTCGCCCTATGGTTGAAAAGATGATCACCGCTGCCAAGACCGACACCGTAGCATCACGTCGCAAGGTGCGCACAGCGCTCGGTGGGGATCGTATGCTTAAGAAGCTTTTCGCAGATATTGCACCAAAGTATAAAGAGCGCGCAGGTGGCTACACTCGTATCGTCAAGATGGGTCAGCGCTCTGGTCGTGAAGAAGCAGTAATTGAACTCGTATAACAAATATGTCAGCAAAAGAACACATCATTGACGCAAAAGGGAAGCGACTCGGTCGTGTGGCAACACTCGCTGCTTCATATTTGATCGGCAAGGATTCTCCCTCACTCACCAAGCATATTGCACCAGAGGTGACTGTTAAGATCGAAAACGCACGCCTCATGGACATTAGCGATAAGAAGCGCGCTATGGAGGAGTATCAGACCTACTCAGGATACCCAGGTGGACAAAAGCGCGAAAAGCTCGGGGCTCTCGCTACTCGCCGAGGATACAGCGAAGTCCTTCGTCGCACAATTTCTGGTATGCTTCCAAAGAATAAGCTTCGCGACGTACGTTTGAAGAATCTCATCATCTCTGAATAATCATTATGGCTGACAAAAAGACATACATCGAAGCGATCGGACGCCGCAAAACGGCTACTGCTCGCGTACGTATCACTCCTGCCAAGGACCGTACGGTGACCGTAAACGAGAAGTCTCTCGAGGACTATTTTGGATCAACTGCACTCGTCGGTACCGTACTCGACGTTTTTGAAGCTGGCGAAAACATGCCAACGGTAAGCATTTCGGCAAAGGTGGTTGGTGGCGGTATCGCTGCACAGGCTGAAGCTATTCGACTCGGCATTGCACGCGCACTCGTTGAGGACGAAAAGACACGACGTGGCGCTCTCAAAGCAAAGGGTTACCTCAAGCGTGATCCTCGCTCTAAGGAACGCCGCAAGTTCGGTCTCAAGAAGGCCCGCAAACGCGCACAGTGGTCGAAACGATAGAAATAAGCCCCCTGCGGGGCTTTTTCTATACGTTTCGACGACCGCAGCCATGTCTCATTGCGACGGCGAGGTGGGCTCGAGGTGACTTAGCAGAATGCGCGAAGCAAGCAGTATGCTTAGTCAACCGTGAGGTAAGCGCTAATACTAAGCCCCCTGCGGGGCTTTTTCTATACGTTTCGACGACCGCAGCCATGTCGCTTTGCGACGGCGAGGTGGGTGAGACATGCTGGGAGCATGTCGCAAGAGGTTGTCGGCACGATGCGAGCGTAGTGAGTATCTGCCATACAACCTGAACAGAACCTGTAAGGTTCGCGAGCACCCAGCTAATATAAAAAACGCCTACACAGGTAGGCGTCCGTCTCTCTGTAACTTTTCTATAACCAACTGCTCGCACTCAGGGCAAATACGTGGCGGTGCAGGTGGGTGACCCTCTTCGTAATGAACATCACTTCGCATGTGCTGTATATATTCTAACAACTCGTCATAGAGTTCCAGAATAAGGGGGTGCGAAGCAATTTTCGGACGCTTAGACTCTATCTTGGCCCTGAGCGTGACCCCAAGATGCTTGTCTGTGTATCCCTTATCGAGATAGATATTCACTTCGGCCAGGAACTTATCGAGCGCATACACTAACCGTGCCTCTTCATCAGCACGATCCTCGTACAACCTGATCGAGCGAAGCAGATCTGGAAATATTCCTCCGATCTCCGTGTCGATACGGTTGGTCGCTTCACGCTCACGTTCTACCTTATCAGCATGCGTCGGAAGACCACGGTACACATGCTGTCCATGCAGACCAAGAAAGGCAGGGGTATCAACCGCATACTTCTCAGGGACATCATGTGCTGCAGCATATTTGATGAGCTTAAGTAGGCTGAGATGTGGCACATACATTCCATGGAGCCACCATACCAACATAATAAGTTGGTACGCATGCTCCCCGTTGCGTTCACGGTGGTATGAGTTTGGGTACCATATCAAGCGGAGGGTAGAGCGGAACTCGTTCACAAAACGTGTGATCTTCAAGAAGTGAACAACCTTATGTGTTAGTCGCACTACTTTTTTGGGTCTTTTTATCATCAGAGCCCTCTTCTATTCTGTGTGTACATCTGTGTACAGGATAAAATACCTACTGTAATACACAAATTTGACAAACTATATTTTCGAATTATAATGCTACGGCTATGGTGGATCACAACATTCATGAAGATGACGATGTCATCATCGAAAACGGAGAAGAAGTGACCGAAGGAGAGCTGGAACTAGAAGACGAAGAGGAGCTCTCCGCAGAAAAAATGAAAAAACTCCGCGACAAACTGCGTACCTGTGAGAAGGAGAAACAAGAACATTTAGATGGGTGGCAGCGCGCTCGCGCAGACTTCCTTAACTACAAACGTCGCACAGAGGAAGACATGAAACGGCAAGGCGAGCAGGGAGTTGCGAAGACCGTCGAACTCCTTCTCCCACTGCTCGATAGCTTCGCTCTCGCTACTAAAGGAAAGGCATGGGACGAAGCGGACACCGGATTTCGCGCAGGATTCGAGATGATACGCGCACAACTCGATGGGATCATGAAAGAACTTGGCGTAGAGATACTCGATCCAACCGGACACCCATTCAATCCACACGACCATGAGGCGCTTTCAGAGGTAGCAGTAGATGATGATTCGAAAGACAATACTGTGGTAGAGACCATCCAGCCCGGATATCGCATGAAGGATACGGTCATACGCGCAGCACGAG
>JAYQPD010000015.1:0-22459 GCA_038145135.1 bacterium
TTCCCACAAAATGATCAAAAAACGTTGATAAGTGTGGGTTTTTTAACAAAAATACCCCTGATTTGGGGTTAGAAAACGATGAAGAGTGTGAGTCAATGACACGAGAATATAAATATGTCAAAATATTATCACACTGCGCACATGCATAAACTCAAAAAAGTACCTCTAGAGCTTAGGCAAATAAAGCATTGGGTCGATGTATGCGTCTGTTGCTGCTACTGGTGTTGTTGCTGCGCCACAGTTAGTGACTGTTTTGATCTCACTAAATTTACGCACCGAAACACCGGCTTTTGCGTAGACGGTAAAGTGCAGGTGGGGGCCAGTTGAATACCCCGTGTTACCAGAATAACCAATGATGTCGCCTTTTTTCACTGCCTGACCAGGAGAGACACTGATCACGTCTTGGTGTGCATACAGTGTAGCAAGGCCGTTTGGATGATCGATGAGCGTCCACTTTCCCCATGAATAACAACCGGGGGTTGCATCAGTGTTCCCTGTTGAACGTACTACGCCGTCTGCTGGCGCAAAGATCTTTGTGCCTCGAGGTGTACCGAAGTCAACTCCGGGATGATAGGCCCTCCCCGCGTACACACCAGGATTTCGTTTCGCAAACTCAGTACCGCCAAAGTACTGTGTGATGGTGATTGATGCGAGAGGCCAGTCAAAGACCGGGGTTCCTGGAGGTGGAATGGTGTTTGGATCAAGAATGAACTGAAGTTTAGACTCGAAATCACGAAGCTCTTTGATGATGGTCTCGCGCGCTTTTTGCTTTTCAGCAAGGATCGATTGGTAATTAGACTCTTTGCTTTTTGTTTGGGTCAGAAGTTTGTTTTTTTCTGACTTATTGTTTTCAAGCACTTCTTTTTGATCGGTATATTCTTCTTTCAGTCCCACGAGGTGTTCGCGTTTGTCTTGCTGTTCACCACGCTTTCCTTCAAGTACTGACTTGAGCTCTGCGAGTGTTTTCACCTCATCACTCATGACTCCGCGTATCTCCTCGAGTGTACTGATCTCTCCCCAGAATTCTGAGAGGTTACTGTGTCGAAGCATAACCTCGAGAAGTGTATCTTTATCATTTGCGTTGAGGCGACTGATCACCTCACCTATTGCGTCCTTGTTCTGTTCGATGTCATGTTCGGTAGAGGAGATCTCGAGATTGAGTTTTGAGATCTCAAGATCAGTGAAACTGATACGATTTTCAGTATAGGAAAGATCAGCGCCGATCTTCTTGCGCTCAAGCTCGAGCTGATTGATAGCACTTTGCAAGGTCTTTTTTTCTGAACCGACCTTTTTGAGTTCGCCTTGGTAGGTTGCGATCTCACGTTCGATCTCCGCGAGTCGATCGTTGCGCGCACTGATCTCGCTCTTGAGCTTTTGCACTTCTGTTGACTGTGCAAAAGCAAATGGTACAGAGAGATCGAGCCGCGCTGTGGCGAGAATAAGAACAGCGATACCGAGACAAACGGCTACTCTACGCGTCATCCCTCAATTTTAGCACACGCAACTGTAATGCGTTGCTTGGCTTTTTCACGTCCTAGGACAGCAATCAGAGTGAATGGGTCAGCTGACTGTGCTCTACCAGAGAGAGCAACACGAAGTGGCCACAGCACTTCACCACGCCCTTCGCTTTCGGCATAGTCCCAGAGTGCTGAACGTACTTCATCTGCGGTTGGCATCTCAGGGAGTAGTGATATCAATTCCATGGCTCTTTTAAGCCGTGGGAGAGCTAAAGACACATCGGGATCCTTCTTCCATTTGAGAAGTGAGGTATCGTAATCTGGCTCCGCGAATGCAAAAGAATACTCACCGTCGCTGATGCCATCAGCAACCTCTTTCAAGGTGTAGGTCCGCTCTCGGATGAGTGGTATAAGGCGAGCGATCACCGCATTCGTGTCTGCATCAGTGCCTCGATACTCAACAGGTACGAAATCTCTGACCGCATCGATCAGCTCCGCGTCACTCATTCGGCGAATATGTTCTCTGTTGAACCACTTGAACTTCTCGATATCAAACACCGCGCCTCCCTTTTGGATATGATCGAGCGTAAAAAGTTTTGTCAGTTCTGTAAGTGAAAATACCTCTTGCGCTCCGCCAGCACTCCACCCAAGAAGCGCAAGATAGTTCACGACCGCTTCTGGAAGGAACCCTTCGTTTTGGTACTCGCGAAGTGCTACGGCACCGTGGCGTTTTGAAAGTTTTGAGCGGTCTGGTGCGAGAATGAGCGGGAGATGCACATAGTCAGGTCGTTGTGCACCGATCGCTTCTTGGATAAGTATTTGTCGAGGTGTATTTGAAATATGATCCTCTCCACGTATCACGTGTGTGACCTCTGAAAGAAAATCGTCAACGACCACAGTGAAGTGATAGAGGGGGTCGGTGAGTGAACGCGCGATGACAAAGTCGCCGAGCTCTGTAGTGTCAAATGAGATATCTCCTCGCACGAGATCAGTAAAGGTGATGATCTTGTTTTGATTCTTTAAACGCACGACCTCAACTTCAACAGCCGGATCTTGCTTTGACGGCTCACGACTCACATACGCAGTGCCATTTTCGATCAGTGCCTCGAGGTGATTCTTGTAGATCGAAGTACGATCTGATTGACGGTAGAACTGATCCGCTTCGAGGCCGAGCCATTCCAACCCAGCAAGTATTTCGGTTTCAAATTCTTTGGTGCTTCTCGCTCTATCGGTGTCCTCACTTCGGACGATGAAGGTGCCACCATGATGTCGTGCATAAAGGTAGTTTATGAGCGCTGTGCGAGCAGTGCCGATATGTAGGTGTCCTGTCGGACTTGGGGCGATGCGTGTGACGACTGGTTTAGCTTCCATGTTCTTTCCCTATGTCTATAAGTGCACGGGCTAGTGTATCAGCTGCGTGTGGGAAGATAAAGAGCTCAGCACCTTTTACCATTTGGGCACGAACATCATCATGTGTCAAAATGCGCTCGATCTCAGCGAGGAGGAGGTGTGGTGTAAGATTCTTTTCCTCAAGAACCACTGCCCCACCCTCACGTGCATATGCATAGGCGTTGGCACGCTGGTCATGACTAACGTCCTCCGGGATGGGTATCAAAATGGCAGGCTTTTTAGAAAGAGCGATCTCAGCGATGGTATTGGACCCGGCGCGGGACACAATGACCGAGGCGCGTGCGAGTGCGTCCTGCATCTCGTGTTCACTGAGAAATGCTTTGGGGATGTAATGTGAGCGAAGTGAATCATCGGGGACCAGACCCTTTGCCATCACCTCCACAACAGCACGGTGTGCCTTTCCGGTCTGATGTATGACATCATACTGAGTAAGTGCATCTGGAAGCGTTTCTAGAATGAGGTTGTTGACGCGCAGTGCCCCAGATGAACCACCAAGTACAAGAATGATCGGGCGCTCGGTGGGCGTCTGCTCTGCTCGAGGGCAAAACAGTGCGTGTCGTATCGGGGTGCCAGTAAGGGCGACCTTCTCTTTGGGAAGTTGGTGCGACGCTTCCGGGTACGTAATAGCGATGTAGCGAGCAAATCGTGCTGCGAGCTTGTTTGCGCGACCCACTTTTGCATCGGATTCATGAATGACGATCGGGATGCGAAGAAACGCGGCGGCGAGTACAACAGGCACACTCGTATACCCACCCTTCGACATGACGACATCTGGGTAGATGCGGAACAACTTTACGATCGCAACGAGGGTACCATAAAGTACAAAGAAGGGATCAAGAATATTAAGCAGCGAACGGTAGCGACGCGTTTTCCCCGCTGGACATGATTCGTACGCGATCCTGAGTGTGGAAAGAGCATCTTGGTCGTATGGGTCTGGACCGAGGTAGAAGAGTTCTGGAGGTGGAAGACCATCAGCGTGAGCGCGAGCATATAGCGCCTCCGCGATCGCCATAAGCGGATAAAAATGACCACCAGTTCCCCCTCCTACAAGAACGATCCTCATACTATGTACTATGATTTTACCACGCCGCGGTTCTGTCCACGGAGAGGTTTCCTATACCGTGAGACGTTTAAGATGATGCCGATCGATGCGAGTGTGGACAGCAGTGCTGTACCGCCCTTGCTGATAAGTGGCAGTGGCAACCCTGAGAGTGGGGCGAGTGAGATCATAGCAGCGATATTGAGGAACGCCTGCATGACCACAATAGTGACGAAACCTACTACTAAGAGTGTGCCAAACAGATCGGGTGACTCTGTAGCGATCTTCAGACCGCGCAGTGCAAAAAGTGAAAATAGTAGGATGAGCGAAACAGTACCCATGAAGCCGAACTCTTCGCCAAGTACTGCAAAGATCGAATCACCGATGGGCTCAGGAAGATACTCAAACTTCTGAATACTTTGTCCGAATCCGCGTCCCATATAGCCGCCACTCCCGATCGCGATAAGGGATTGTTGTACCTGCCAACTCTTCCCTTGTGGATCGAGCGATGGATCGAGAAAGGTGGTGAAGCGATCCATGACATAAGGACGAAAATACGCAAGCGCCCCGATGAGTACGATTCCGCATATGATGGCGATACCGATATCTCGCCACCGACCCCCAGCGGTCATGAACATGGCAAGTCCTGCAGCCAACATAATGGCAAAGGTATCGGTGTCGGGTTGCTTCAGCATCACCGCTCCCACGATACCTGCAATGACCAAAAGCGGAAGAGATCCTTTAACAACAGATCCAAGATGCTTATGCATACCTGAGAGCCAGGTGGCAAAGTAGACAACAAATGCGATCTTGAGAAGCTCAGCAGGCTGAAAGGTGGTGAATCCTATATCGATCCACCGGCGCGCGCCACCGTGTTCCATGCCGAGTGGCGTGAACACGAGTAGTGTAAGAAAGAGCGAAAATACCATGAGATAGAACGCATAGCGGCGCCAGAAACGATAATGAATGTTTGCGGTAAGGGTGAGCGCGATGCCTCCGCCGATAATGCCGAAGATGATCTGACTCGCGGCAACTGAGGAGAAACGCGCACCTTCGCGCGCTAGGAGGCCGAGTGACGCCGAAGAAAAGATAAAGAATCCACCAAGCACCAAGAGTACGACTATGAGAAGGAGTGGCCTATCAAAGGTTTTGCGCATACTTGACGTACTCTACCCTGTTACTCCAATGATCAAACCGACAATGGCAGCAATGATTCCAATGACCCAATACCGCATGGTGACCTTGTAGCTCGGCCAGCCAATTGCCTCAAGGTGGTGATGCAGGGGTGCAACGCGGAGTAGTTTTTTACCGCGATATCTCTTTGAAAGTATTTGTAGAACGCTCGAGAGTACTGTGACGACAAGGAGGATCCCGATCACCGGAAACAAAAGGACACCATACCCACTCCCTAATGTGTCAGTCATCAGCGCAATGACAGCGAGTGTGAGGGTGAGCGGCATGGTGCCAACCTCTGTCATCCAAAAGCGTGCTGGTGGGATATTGAACCAGAGAAAGGCAAGAATGGCACCAGCAATGGTGGCTGAAAGTGCCGCTATATCAAATTGTCCTTGGTAGAATGCGAGGATTGCGTAGGCAGAATAAATGGTACTAAAGACTCCACCAGACAGACCGTCGATACCGTCGATGATGCCGCTGGCGTAGATACAGAGCGTAAACAGAACGAAGAACGGAACGATGAGCGCACCAACAACGAGTTCACCATAGTATGGGATGCCGATAGCATCGATGCCCAATTTTGTGTAAAACCACGTGCCGATCGTGAGTGAAAGGAGTGTGATGATAACGAGTCGTACACGGAGTCGAATACCTCCACCAGTATGACTTACATCATACAGGTCGTTAAGAAAGCCCACAGCGGCACCGACGGCAAATGTAGCAAGGGGTATGAGTGTCTGAGACCGACTGAGTAAGCTGATGTTGTCGAATGTTGAGGTTGATCCTGCAATGTACTCAATGACCTCCAATGTGAGTACGGTGAGCACGAGACTCATGAGGATCAACAGTCCGCCCATGCGCGGGGTGTGACCTTCGCGGTCTTGGTGGAGTTTATTGAATTCAACAGCCAAAGCACCGTCGAGCGCCAGTTTTCCGGTCACTTTTTTCCAGACGCGTCGTTTGTAGAGTTCGTGTGTGAGTAGTGGAGCAAACGCGATCCCACATACAAAGGCGATCGTGGTTGGGATGAATACTTTAAGCAGCTCGGCATTGATGAATTCCATAGACGTTATTCTGCATTTGCGAGTATTTTCTGAGCGTAGGTAATGAGCGAGAGTACGTCCCTAAACCGACCTTCACGTGTTGATCCAAGTACAGTAACGACCACTGGGTGATCGAGTCCTGCATTGAATGCCACAACCAAATTGCCACCCGCTAGGTCAGTGTAACCTGTCTTTGATCCCAGTATGCCAGGAATCTTGGCGAGGATATCGTTAGTATTTGAAGCACTGTGAAGAGTAGACCCAGCAACAGACGTGTACTCATTAACAGTATTTTCAATGATCTCAGGGCGATTTTTCACCAGATACTCCATGAGGAAAGAAGTATCACGAGCAGTACCGTATGCCCCGCTTTCGCTTGGTGAATCATCGAGTCCAGTCGGGTTGTGGTAGTAGGTCTGTGTGAGACCAAGCTCTTCAGCACGAATGTTCATTGCCTTTACGAACGCCTGTTCACCGGTGAGGCCTCCTGATGCTCCGAGTGCCATGCCAGCTGCTGCTGCAAGTGCATACGCACCGTCATTTGAGGATGAGATAAGTGCAAAATCTGAAAGCGACTTGGCTTTAAATGTCTCTCCGTCAATAAAGTCGCTTGGACCATCCTGCATGATCGCTTCGAGTGTCATGGCAACATTCGCATTTGAACCAAGCGATTCGAGCGCGACAAGAGACGTCATGAGTTTGGTAAGTGAAGCGAGTGGCACCTGTGCACTAGCATTCTTGTTGTAGAGTGCACGCTGTTCTTTCACATCCCAAACATACGCTGAGACTGCTTCTACTTTAGGCTCAGTAACACTGGTCGATGCGGCTTCTGTACGGGCTTCACGAGCACGGATGACCTCTTCAACAGATGTGGGTGTGCTTTTTTCGGAAAAGGTGCCATGCACCCACGGGATATATGAAAGACCAAAGAGTCCGCCAAGAATGGAGAGTGCGAGGGTGAGCTGCATGACCACTGGAACAGTTGACCTATTTGGGGAGTCTGGAGATTCGACAGCTTGTTCAATGCCCTGTTCTTCTACTGGGAGTGAAGAAAGCTCCGGGTCATGTGCCGGGTCTATGAAAGAATCATTGTGTGAGTCATGCTGTTCTGTCATGGTAATACTTCAGACGTGTCGCCAGCTTCCTGGCGTTGCTCTTTTTCAAAAGTTTCAAGCTGAGTCAAGACTGCTTCGTAGTTTGGAAGTGATCGTGCGTTTGTGATACCCAGGTGTGCGAGTAGCTCTGGTGTGGTGGCGTATGCAAAAGAACGCTTATCACTTGGGTGATCAACACGTTCTACGAGACCACGCATCATAAGATTCCGGAGGATGAACGACGAATTTACACCACGAATGTAGTCGATCTCGCTTCGAGAGATGGGTCCTTTATAGAGAACTATCGCCAACGTCTCAGCACCTGCCTTGCCAATGTCGCGCTTCATTTCGTCCTTACGTAGAGTGTCAATCAATTCGGACATCTCCGGAGCGGTCATTAAAGATAGTTCGGTTTCTGTGGTGACCAACCGAATGCCACGACCATTTAGTGAGTCAGAAAGTGTAGTGCAGGCGGTTGTGAGATCTTCAGCAGAACAACCGAGCATCTTTAAAAGTGCCGTTTTTACTACTGGTTCACCCTTCCAAAACAAAATCGCCTCGATACGCTGTGCGAGCTCCATTACCCTATAGTATACGTGAAATCAAGCCATTTTTCCTCCCTCCCCTCTGGGTAACTCTAGTTATGGGATAAGTTGACAATAATGAAATATATGTTATTATAGCCAGAGAATTCATTGAAGGACAAGGAGAAGCAGAGTGACCAGTAAAGCACAGACTCAGACGCCCTTCTTTACCTCCCTCATTATACTTTTTTGTTTTGTTGGAGTGAGTGCGATGGGGCTATTGCTCTATCTGCTCGTCGCACTCCAGGTTGTTCGATCACATCAGCATCATAATGGTGCTGTACATGGTAAGCCGATTCCATCCCATGCAATGGGGAGGAATCGGTACTACCTGAGTCAAAACTACAAGCGGCAAGGTGAGCGCGCACGCAGTATCCGTGAGAGAGTATGGAATGAAAAGTTCACCCCAAATCCCTAGGGTTACCCTAGGGATTTTTTATTGGTACCTTGGTGTGTCGACACCTTCTTTTTCAATATGGATATCATCGAAGCGGGCTTCCTGGCGAACAGAGACAAAGCCCTGCTTAACAAGCTCGAGGACTGCGAGGAACGATACGATCTTGGTCTTATGGTCAGGGTCGTTCTTCGTAAGTTCTGAGAAGCGCATTTTGACCTGTGTGAGCACCCGGTCCTCTACCCTCTTGATCATCTCTTCAAGTGAAATGACCTTCTGCACACGCGCCTCAGGTTTGAAAACTTTTTTAGGCAGATTCTTCAAGACACCGTGTATTGCCTCGTGAAGGGCATCCACCGTTGCGTATTGGTCGGGCAAGAAGAGCGGGGTGCCCTGTGGTACGAACGAGCGCTCGTACATGACGCGTACACCAAATTCACTACTGATCCCCATCGCAACATCGCGAAAGAGTTGATAGAGCTTGAGACGATGCTCGAGATCCTTAATGTCGCCTTGCTCACTCTCGGTGAGTTCAAGCGATGGAAGGAGTGATTTTGACTTGATAAGGAGGAGTGTTGAGGCGACCTGGATGAAATCGGCCGTCTCAGCAACAGGGTGCGCCTCCATGGTACGGGCATACGCAATATACTCGTCTGCCACCCGAGCAAGCGAGACGTCGTTGATAAGAAGCTTGCGCTTCTCTATAAGCTCAAGGAGGTGCTCGAGTGGCCCTTCAAACCCTGCATCAGGGAGCGAGTATGTGCGTGCGGCATTCACTCCGTAATAATACCAGAGATTTTATTCCCTATGAGTATTCTTCAGCGATCTTTATGAGAAGCGCGGTCGGTTCGCCGGTTGCTCCACGACTCAAGTGATCACCTGGTGCCGGCGTCATGCGGGGTGCCATATCTATGTGTACCCATGGATATGTTGTTGCAAAATGAGAGAGGAATGCACCGCCATTGATGGCTCCGCCGTAGCGAGGATTACCAAATGATTGAATATTGGCAAGATCAGCATGAGTGCCTTTAGTGTATTTGATGTACTCGTCCCAGAGTGGAAGTCTCCATACATAATCGCCAGACATTTCACCAAGTTCCGCGATGCGCAGCGCGATATCGTCATCCTTGGTCATGAGTGCTGAAGCATGTTGTCCAAGTGCTACGAGTGACGCACCGGTGAGTGTCGCGATGTCAACGACAAGCTTCGGTTTGTATCGCTCAGCGTATGTGAGTGCATCAGCTAAGACGAGTCGTCCTTCTGCGTCGGTATTCAGTACGTCGACGGTCTTCCCTGACATGGTTGTGAGTATATCGCCAGGGCGATAGCTTTCACCTGAGACCATGTTCTCAGCAGAAGGAATGAGACCGATCACATTTCGTTTGAGCTTGAGAAGTCCAATAGCGCGAAGCGCACCGATTACTGTTGCACCGCCCGTCATGTCGAGGTGCATATCGAGCATTGCATCCGCTGGTTTCATACTGAGACCGCCCGTGTCGAACGTGATGCCCTTTCCCACGAACACAATGGGCGGTTCGTTCTTCTTTCCACCCTTGTGTTCCAAAATGATGAAACGGGGCTCCTCATTAGACCCACGCGATACTCCGAGTATCGCGCCCATCTTCAGCTTCTCAATGTCTTTCTTCCCTAACACTCGTGTCGTCACACCTGTTCCCTTGAGAGCCTTTTGCGCACTTTTGGCTAGAAGGAGCGGTGTCATATCTCCACCCGGTGTATTGGCAATAGAGCGCGCCTCGTTCACTGATTCACCAACGACACTTCCCTTTTTGAAACCACGGACAAACTGTTCGTCGTCTGTGACGACGCTGATAGTGCTCGGTCTCTGTTCGTGTTTGGTCTTGTAGTTGGTAAATGTGTAGCTTGCGAGGTGTAAGTTGTAGGCAACGAGTTCACCAAATACTTCTGGAGTCACATCGAGATCTCCAAGAAGCAGAGACGTATCATGAATTGCACATGTGTCTATCTGATGGCGGCGTGCCTCGTCGACGATCTTACGAACTGCAATACGAAGTGTCCGCGCGGTGTGGCCTTTTTCAGGTAGCGCAATGACAAGCTCGGTAGCTCCGTCAGTGAACTCTTTGAATCGATTTGTTTTGACGGTGTCGAACCGAATGGATACGCACCCATCTATGAGTTTCTTAGTGCTCGGAGTTGTCGTTATCTTCATTTCGTGAAAGACGGTTATCGATGCGGTTAATGTCGCGCGGGAAGAGAGATGCTTCCTTCACGTTTTCGAGTCCAAGGTATTTCTGCGTAAGACGTTCAAGACCCATACCCCACCCACCGTGCGGCGGAATGCCGTATTTGAATGCTTGTAGGTAGAACGAGAAGTTCTCTGGTTCGAGACCTTTCCACTTCATTTTCTCCACAAGCATGTCGTAGTCGTGTACGCGCTGGTTTCCACTCGTGATCTCTACGCCGCGGAAAAGGAGGTCAAAGCATTTCGAGAACCCTGGGTTCTCTGGATCCTCCATAGTGTAGAACGGTCGTTTTGTGGTTGGATACCCAGTGATGAAGATAAAGTCAGAGCCTTTCTCTTTAGCTGCCCAGTCGCAGAGCCAGCGTTCGTGTTGCGGTTCGAGATCAGGTTCGTTGGTGCAGTCCTCACCAGTAGCCTCAGTAATGAGCTTTTGAGCTTCGCGAAGTGACATGTGTGGAAACTCCTCTGGGCACTGTGGAAGAGTTGCGCCAAGTACTGTAAATTCAGCGCTGCAGGTTGCTTCAAGGTGCTTGGTGACATGGCGAAGTACCGTGGTGAGTACCGCCATAACATCGTACTGACTCTCGATCATTCCCATCTCCGCGTCGAGCATTGCTATTTCATTGAGATGTCGAGTCGTTGCGTGTTTTTCTGCACGAAACGCAGAGCCAGTGGTAAACACGCGTTCATATACTCCGACCATGATCTGTTTGTAGAGTTGTGGTGAGGTAGCGAGGTATGCGGTCTTGTCGCGCAGGTAATCAACTTTAAAGACACCTGCACCACCCTCAGCATCGTCACCAACAATCTTTGGCGCTTGAAACTCCATAAAGCCCTGTAGCGTGAGCGACTCGCGGTATGCGCGGAGGATCTCGGTCTGAACCTTGAAGATTGCGCGCTCGCGTTCACGGCGGAGGGTATACGGACGGAAATCGAGGAGTGTGTCGATGTTGAGCTCTGCTTCACGCTCGAATGGGAGGTCCTGTGCTTTTGAGAGTATGCGGATAGCAGTGATCTCTAATTCAATGTCTCCATTCTGTACGTCCGCTTTGATGTTCTTTTCGGGACGTGCGTTTACGACTCCCTCTATCTCGATCACGTCCTCTGCCTTGATATCTTTTGCAACTTCAAGTACATCAGGCTTGCCAAAGACCACACCTTGGACCATGCCAGTGCGGTCACGAAAGTCAAAGAAAGCCATCTTTCCCTGCTGGCGCGCTACATCCACCCACCCTTTGATGAGTACTGTTTCGCCTTTTGCAGCATCTAGATCTTTAATGAGTATTCTTTCCATAATTCAGTGTAGGAACATAAAACGCCCCTACAAATATATTAACGAGTAACATACTTGTAGGGGCGAGCAATGATATTGCCGCGGTGCCACCCTACTTTTTTCCTAGTATTCCAGGAAAACACTTTCTTCATGTGCGTGACGTGCACTCCCGGAAGGTTCTACTAACCCATCTCTGAGCGTTCTTCCCTCACCTCAGCAGTGTCAGCTGCTTCAACGGTCTTTCTAGGATACGCGGTATTGGACAAATCGTCAATTTTTATGCCTATATGAGCGAAATACCGACTTTTCCCTTGATATTTTTTATTTTTGTGCTAGCTACCGCTTTTGCATTCTGTTTGCCTTCTTCTAATACTGCAATTACATCACTGTCGGTAATAGTATTTCTCTTGTCGCGGAGTGGGGCAATATG
Organism: bacterium; assembly: GCA_038145135.1. Lineage (GTDB taxonomy): Bacteria > Patescibacteriota > Minisyncoccia > Phycocordibacterales > UBA918 > JAYQPD01. The sequence goes on from JAYQPD010000015.1 coordinate 12,122, forward strand.
TGCGTCAATATCTTCGATCAATGCTTCTTTGAGGTCTTTGTACCTCCCCTTCTTTTCTTCATAGAGTGCTGCGAGTGATGCTTCGTCCCGATAGAGGGTGTGAATAGCACGTACATTTACCGGTACATCGCCCGATGAGTCGGTCACTATGCCCATAACCGCTTTTGCAATTTCATCTTTTGTGCCGAAGAGTGGAATGGTGTTCTTATAACTCTTCGACATTTTGGTACCGTCTGTCCCGGGTACTACACCCACCCCTTTCAAAATAAGCTCTTTAGGCTCTTTGAGTGTCTCGCCATAGGTGTTGTTAAATTTGGCAGCAGCTTCACGCGCGTATTCGAGGTGTTGCCGTTGATCTTCACCTACCGGCACGACATCAGTGTCATAGAGGAGGATGTCTGCTGCCATAAGCATAGGATAGGTGAATAGACCAGCGTTCGGCTCGAGCCCTTTCGCCACCTTGTCTTTGTATGAATGCGCCTGCATAAGGAATGGCACGGTGACGAGGCAATTAAGTATCCACGCAAGTTCGGTGTGTGCTGCGATGTCAGATTGCTGAAAGAGCACTGCCTTTTTAGGATCGACGCCGACCGCAAGATAGTCTCGGACAATATCGAGAATGTTCTGTTTGAGAACGTCAGGTTCACGTAGTGAGGTGAGCGCGTGGTAGTCAGCTACCATCAAAAAACTTTCGTAGTTTTCGTACTGATCAACGAATGGCTTAAGAGCTCCGAAGTAGTTTCCGATATGGAGCGCGCCAGATGGCTGGAGGCCGGTCAATAATCTTTTTGTTGCCATAAAATATGTCTCTACAGAGAGAATAGTAGCAAAGGAGCTGCTATTTCCAAAGCCCGATAGAAAAGTGACTTAGAGCTTGATCTTCTGCTCCTCAACGACTGGCAACTCAAGCGTGAACGTAGAACCCTGACCCTCACCCCATGAAGATGCATCCACCCGTCCCTTCATCTGCGCAGCCATCTCTCGTGCAATGAAAAGGCCAAGACCCGTACCGTAGATATTTGCAGTATTAGCATTCGTTGCTCTCGTGAACTTAGTGAAGATGATATTGAGCGTCTCGGCACTCATACCGATACCAGTGTCAGTGATCCGTACGACTGCCATTTTGTTGGCGATGTTGTACGCAGTGGTTACGGTCACACTCCCCTGCGGTGTGTATTTGATAGAGTTGTCGATAAGATTTTGGAGGATCTGGCGCACTTTACCTTCATCGGCATGCACGAGAAGTGGTGACTCGGTCTCGGCATGGAATTCGAGCCGGAGCCCTCGCTTAAGTGCAAACTGTTTGAGATCATCCGTCACCTGTTCAGTTACAGCACGTAGAGAGAACTCAGTGTACTCGTACTGCATCGTGCCGCTCTCGATGCGTGAGACGTTCAAGAAATCGTTGATGGTCATTGCCATGTTCTGTACCGACTCCTCGACATGAGCGAGCGGCTCAATGAAATTCATTGGTACTGGGCCATATGAACCGTCACGCATAAGCTCTGCAAAACCGCGGATAGCAGTCAGTGGTGTGCGGAGCTGATGAGATGCAATAGAGACAAACTCTGACTTAGTGCGATCCATATCCTGGAGTCGCGTGTTTGCATTCTCAAGATCTGATAGAAGGGTGTTGTTGCGATAACTACTCTCTACCTCGCGTCTGATACTCTTCACATGGAACCAACTGATAATAGTGAAGAGGATAAGAGTGACAAATACTATTGGCTTGACGTTCTCCCCTTTTTGAACGAATAGAAGAGAAAAGATCAAGAACCAGAGTGAGAGCATGAACGCTTGCGCGCTAAAGAGTTCTATCTGGAACGCTTCATACTTTATGATGAGGTACGCAATAGCAAGAGCAAAAAGCGGTGCGCCGAGGAGTCCATACTGACCTATGAGCCAGTTCTCAGTGACCAGTTCAAGAATATTGCCAAGCGAAAATGTAACGAGAAACGCAGTTACTGAAAGTGTTAGAAGAATGATCTGACCTCGCTTCTCCTTAGGGACGATCTGCGGCCTTTTGAGCGCGAGCAGTGCGACGATCAAGGTGAGGACCACGTAGAGTATCTCGATCGCATACCCATAGAGTGCGAGGAATCCCTCAAAAGCGTTTCGGTCACAGTTTGTGAGGTCGAACCCGATAAGCATGAGTGGTGTTGGTGCCAAGATGAGGGTCGGCAACAGCGGTATCGCTGAGTAAAGCTTCATCAAAGGTGGCAGATCGCGCTGGTAGATGAAGGTGTACGTGAAATAGAACGCGAAGAAGTACACGAACGGTTCAATAACGTCCACCATGGTCCACCAGAACATTACAAAGCTTGGCCACTCACTCGCCCAGGTGATCAAGGACCCAAACACCCAAAGCGCCAAGGAAAGCATGGTGAGGAGGAGAAGGCGGCTCGCCAGGTTGTTTCGCTGGTTGATGAAGACATAGATGCCGATCGCAAGTGCAGGGATGGCGCAGCCGAGGTAGGTGTAGTAGAGGAATGGCGAATAGACGTTCTGTGAAAAGACCCACAGGTACGAAGGATACCAGGCGCAAGCGTCGATCAGTTGTTGTACGGTACTTGCAGTGTCCATGATCAATAGGTAGAAAAATCAAACCGGTCAGGCACATCTTCCTCAGATGTGAAGTAAGTAAAGTCTTCATGTACTACAAGCCGATACCATGAAACAACTGTGGTGAGCAAAAAAAGACCACCGAGCACTACAATGAGCGATACATCGATGATCTTCTTGAGTGTCATACCTATGTGTCCGAATTAATGTGCGAGTGGAAGTTCGATCGTAAATGTCGAACCCTTCCCGTCACCCTCCGAGCTTGCTGTTATGGTACCATGCATGGCCTCAAGCATCTGCTTTGCAAGGTAGAGTCCTAGGCCGGTACCGTGAACATTCACTGTATTTGCGTTACTTGCACGAACGAACTTCCCAAAGAGTTTTGCTGCCGTCTCTTCACTCATGCCAATGCCAGTATCCTGCACAATGATACGTACTTTCTTTGCTTTGGCATCATCCGCAACTGTGACCGTGATCTTCCCTTTCGGTGTGTACTTCATAGCGTTGTCGATCACATTCTGTACGACTTGACGCAACTTACCTACATCAGCTGAGACATGTGTGTCGGTTTCGGCTTTTGAGCTGTAGGTGAGCACCAACCCACGCTTGACTGCAGCAGGACGGAGGTCGTCTACGAGACGTGATATCTCATCGGCAAGTGAGAAGTTGCTTATCTCATACTTCATTGATCCGCTTTCAATACGTGACACGTTGAGGAAATCGTCGATTGAGATCGCCATAAATCGTGATGACTCATCGATACGCATAAGCGCATCTCTTGCCTTCTCTGGGAATGTGCCGAAGTCACCATCAACGAGCATCGATGCATAGCCGCGAATAGCGGTAAGCGGTGAGCGGAGTTGGTGTGAGGCAATTGATACGAACTCAGTCTTGAGCTGATCAAGCTCGCGCAGACGTTTGTTAGCTTTTGCAAGGTCTTTTGCGAGTCGTTCGATCTGCTCGCGTTGCTTGATCTCGCGCATCACACTCTTGACCAGGAAGTACCCTCCAATACACGCAATGGTGAACGTCACCCCTACCAGTACCTGATTCACACTCGACTCAACAAAGAAAAACTGTGAACCAATAATGATAATGAGTGTTGCTACCAGTGCCTGCGTCGCAGCTAGTTTGATATCGAATGCTTGATATTGGACTATTAAATAAGCCAACACACCGATAAAGAACAACATTCCTATAGGTCCCACCAAATTAATCTCAAATGCACCTGTGATTTCTCCAAAAGAGTATGATGCAGAAAATATAGTTAAAAAAACGGCTGTTGCAACCAAAAGATAGACCGATTGTTTCTTACTACTCCTGTCTTGCACTTTAATTCTGTGGAAAATAGTAGTGAGTGTTAGACCTATGAGTGCAGTAACTGTTAAACAACTTACAAAATAATAGTAATACCACAATCCTCCTGTAATTCCTTCGCATGCATCGAGATCGAATATGGAAACATTAAACTTAGTTGGTAGTAGGAGAATCACTGGAGAAGCTATACAGAATATGACAACTTTAACAAAAGGTGTCATATCGCGACCATACACGAATGAATAGGCAAAATAGAATGAGAAAAAATGTATATATAGCAAGAGAAGTAACGAGAGAGACCAACCAAAGTACACCAGAGCTGCCGGGACACTTATCCATAGTTGAGTTTCGTTAAAGATGAAAAGAGTGAACGAAGCAGCAAGCAAGAAAAATAATCTATTTGACCGTCCCTTTACGTCTTTTATGAATATGAAAATTCCAACAACAAGTGATATTAACGCAATTGGAATGTAAGCATAAAAAAGTAATGGTGGGGCAACACTAGTATCAAATAACCCAAAAAATTGGGGCGTCGCGTCAGTACATGCGAGTTGTAGTGTTTCACTTAACATGATTACATTTCACTATCTATATCTAATATTTCTGTTTCATCTGTTGGTTCACTAAAGGTTTCGTAATCCCCCAACCAGAGTACCTTATAAAATAATGCAGCTATGGAAACTACAGTAAGAATGTACATACATCTAAGTGTCCAGTCAGATACAAGTTTCATATTTTTCATTATACATTTCAGGCTTGTACTGAACAGGGCTTACTGTGCATCACAAGCACATTGCTTGAAAAGAAATTTCCTCATTTGACTTTATTTAATGAATGAATGATTGCACTCTGTACTTTGAGTGGGTAGCTGATCCAAAAAAGATAACTTTCCATTTCTGTGGGGAATATTTGAGCAATAATTGGTTTATACCCAAAGGTGTTTTCAACGTGCTCACAGGCAGGTTTTAATATTTCTTCGACAAATTCAATCTCGTGCTCATCGTCGAGGTTGTAATTTTCAAAGAACACACCGTGTGTGACAAATAGTGAAAGTAGGTCCTTATAGTGTTCAGCAAGATTGCCTCTATGATGTCTGTCAATCCAACTTGCATCATCAGGAAAATATATGTCGTGAATTCCAAATTCACCAAAGAGTCGCTGGTGAAAATCCATTAATGGTTCGTTCCAGGTTGTGGTAATTTCTTCAAAAGGTTTGCCATCTGATAGTTGAAAGTCGATTATATTATTATACTCGTACAGTTCATTAACCTTGTCGTCTTTTTGTGTTATTCGCTTGCAAATTGGTAACTTACAAAGAGCTCGCTTTATCAGGTTTTGGGATACAAATAGCCCCCTTGAGTCCTGGCTGATGATAACTTTGTATCCCAGACTTCCAATCAGATGGATAAAACGTAGCGTTTCAAAATTTGGAGTAGCTATATGTCTTGCGAGGTATAAGGCAGGTTCTCCTGACAGATAAGGTGGAATATCATTGTTGTGATATTCGTTAATTTTTTTTCGTAAGTTAATGTCCTTTTGTCTGTGCTCCAATTCTGCAATCGCTTCGTGTGGGGTTAGAAGTAGGTTGTTTAAATATTTTTGGGCTTTTGCAAGACTGTGTGCGTTATTATTCCCTCTATGCATACTACGGATGATACAATAATTATCAATTATATAAAATCGGCGATATTTTCATATCGCCGATAGTAGCCAGGGTGTGAGTGATTCGTAACCTGCGCTGTACAGATTTACCCATACAATAGTTTGCGCAAGTGTTAATCCCAGGAGAAGTAATAGACTTTTACCAGTGGACATCTCCTTTCTGTAGAACAGGACAATTCTTTCTGGTCCATACCATATGGTCGACATGACCCAGAAAGTTAGCACTGAGAGCATACCGATCAATCGAGACTTCAACGACACGACATCCACTGCTCGTCTGATGTCGGTACCAAGGGATAGGTCATGCCCTGTCCTTTCATAGATTACCCAGAATAGACCTGCTGCTATGAGGGCATATACCCAGCAGATGCCAATGATGGTGAGTGGCGCATACCCCATAGCTTTCAGGGCTATGACGAGTGCAAAAAACACACCAGCAAGCAGATAATCAGCAAAGAAGTACAGAATCCTACGAAAAGTAAGGTGAGCTGCCCGTTCGGATACTTTCAATGCAGTGTCATTTTTCTGGACGTTGAAAAAAGCTGCGAGAACATCTATCGAGTTCCACCAAAGCTTCTTAATATGAACGAGGAATGCGTCAGTAAACGCAAATCCACGTTGACCATGTTGGTCGTGCATTTGCGCCTCCTATCAAAGAGCTAAGTTTCGAGCTACATTATAGCATTATCAACTAAAAAGTCAAGTATAGGGCTTGGAATATGGGTATTTAACCATTTACGATGTGTGGCAGCTGTCTGACAGCAAAACACCCCTCTAGGAGGGGTATTTTGCTGTCTCTGAGGTGTTTAATGGTCGAACAGTACCCTTTGTCTAAAAAACGAAGAATATGCCAAACAGCGGCAACAGGAGCCACCAGAAGAAATATTCCTGAGGAGCGAAGAGTGCACCCACGCGAGCACCCGGATCGATCACTTCGGTGATCGGTATGACGTGGTAGCAGTAGGCCATGATGAGTGCAGTACCGAGAATCGAGAGGACCACCTTCTTTCGGATCCCCTCTATAGCAGACTCGTCGATAAGTCTTGAGAGGATGCGCTCAAAGATGACACTCGTGAACGCGGTAAAGATAGCAAACAGTGTAATGCGTACCACTGCTTCTTTTGCGAAGGTCATGACTTGGAGGAGTTTTTCGTAGTAGGGGAACTCAAGCGAGATCAGAAGTGCGAGATAGAGACCAAGTACAACCGACAACAACGAGCGTTGTCCTCGCACTAACGAGTACGCAAAGAGTGCGCCAAATACTATAAAAAGAAGCGTGAGGTCTTTGACGAACCCGAGTGCAACTGCGGTTATGTCCATATAGGACTATTATATGCCCTCGTTGCGTAATTCTTCAACCAACTTCCGTGCGTTTCGCGAGAGTTTCTGTGGAGTATCGATAGCGATCTTGACCATAAGGTCTCCGCGTGAGCTGCCACCCTGTGGTACACCTTTGCCTTTTACACGAAGTATCTCACCTGCTTTGATGCCTGCTGGGATAGTGAGTTTGACCTGGCCATCGAGTGTTTCGAGAGTATACGATGCGCCAAGAAGTGCATCAGTTACCTTGATCGTGAGATTAGTGCGAAGATTTGCGCCATCGCGTACGAGTGTTCCGTGCTTTGCGACGTGGATCTTTATGTAGAGGTCGCCTGACGTACCGTTCTTGATCGCCTCTCCCCTCCCCGTCATACGGACCATTTCACCGTGCTCGATGCCGGCTGGGATCTTGATCTCGATCTCTTCCTCCTTTCGCGTGATGCCGCGACCGTGACAACTCTGACACTTCTCCTTCGGAATACTGCCGGTACCGTCACAGTGTTCGCAAGGTCGCACTGTCGTGAACGTGCCGAGTATCGACTGACGTGTCTCGCGGATCTTGCCATTTCCGTTACAGTGCGTACAGGTTGTCTTCTCCGTATTTGGTGCTGCGCCACTTCCCTTACAGGTATCACAGGTGGTGTTTTTGGTGAGGAGGACTTTTCGAGTTACGCCAAAGATACTTTCTTTGAATGAGAGTTCAATATCGATAGAGATATCACGACCACGCGCTTTACCATTTCCACGACCTCCGCCGAAGATGTCGCCGAAGCCGTTCATGAGGTCGCCAAGGTCGAACTCAAAGCCCTGACCCCCAAAACCACCTTGCTGGAACTGAGACCAATCGAAGCCGCCGGCACCTGCGCCTCCGCCCCCTGAGAATGAGCGGCCATACGCGTCGTATTCTGCGCGCTTCTTTTCGTCACCGAGTACAGCATATGCCTCACTGATCTCCTTGAACTTCGCTTCGTCGCCAGTCTTCTTGTCCGGGTGGTATTTAGACGCAAGCTTACGAAAAGCCTTCTTCACGTCGTCATGTGAAGCAGTCCGCTCAATTCCAAGTATTTGGTAGTAGTCTTTCATCCCGTTAGAAATAGGGTGCGCCAGACCCAGCATAGCACTCCTCTCGATTCTTGCACCCGCTATTTCTAACGGGATGAATCCCTAAAAGAGGTACGCCAGCACTCCTGGCAACACAACTTATAATCTCACTCTGTTCAAAAATTCACATTGTACTCTTTTCGGTCCTCGTACCCGCTATTTCTAACGGGATGAATACTCATAGGTACTGAGTATGGCACAAAAACCCGTATTTCCCTACTTGGTCTCTTCACCGTTCTCTGTGTCTGCGTCGCGGACGGGACCATCCTCTTCTGGTGTGCTCTGTGTACCAGTATCGGGAGTCCCTGAAGCAGCATCACCCTGCTTTGACATTTCTTCACCGATCTTTTGCATTGCAGTAGAGAGTGCCTCTGTAGCTGTCTTCAGTGCCTCAGTATCTTCCCCTGCATGCTTTGTGCGAACCTCGGTGATTGCATCAGTGACAGCCGTCTTGGTTGCTTCGGATACCTTATCACCGTGATCTTTGAGTGCTTTCTCAGCAGCGTAGATCATTTGGTCTGCTGTATTTCGTGTGTCGATAAGCTCCTTTTTCTTAGCATCCTCAGCACTATGTGCTTCAGCATCTTGTTTCATGCGCTCGATGTCAGCATCGGTAAGTCCTGATGATGCCTCAATACGGATAGACTGTTCTTTTCCTGTCGACTTATCCTTCGCGCGTACCTGAAGTACGCCGTTTGTGTCGACATCGAATACAACCTCTACCTGTGGCATACCGCGTGGTGCTGGTGGAATGCCATCGAGGATAAAGCGACCGAGTGACTTGTTATTTGACGCCATAGGACGCTCACCCTGTACGATATGTATCTCTACTGATGTTTGATTATCAGCTGCCGTTGAGAAGACCTGTTCTTTCTTTGTGGGGACGTGGGTGTTCTTCTCGATGAGCTTAGTAGCGACACCACCCATGGTCTCAATACCAAGCGAAAGCGGAATCACATCAACGAGTGTGATGTCTTTTACATCTCCTTGGAAGATACCTGCTTGGATCGCTGCACCAACTGCCACTACCTCGTCTGGGTTGATGGACTTATTGGGCTCTTTTCCGAAGAGCTCTTTCACTGCTGAAACGATCGCTGGCATGCGCGTCTGTCCTCCTACGAGGATGATCTCGTGGATATCCTCTTTCTTGAATGGTGATGCTGCAAGTGCGCGCTTAGTGATCTCGATAGAGCGTTCAATATATTCATGAGCCAACTCTTCTAGTTTTGCGCGGGTCATCTTGGTGAGGAGGTGCTTTGGGCCCTCAGCACCAGAGGTGATGAATGGGATATTTATTTCTGTTTCACCCGTTGATGAGAGCTCATGCTTCGCCTTCTCGGCAGCCTCATCAAGGCGCTGGAGTGCGAGTGGGTCGCGACCAATGTCGATACCTTCTTGCTTTTTGAACTCATCGAGAAGCCAACGAACGATCTTCTGATCAATGTCGCGACCCCCCATGTGTGCGTCGCCGTCTGTCGACTTTACCTCTATCACATCGTCGGCAACTTCAAGGACGGTCACGTCGAACGTACCACCACCGAAGTCAAATACGACGATCTTTTCTTCTTTCTTTTTATTGAAACCATATGCGAGCGCTGCTGCGGTCGGCTCGTTTAGGATACGACGTACGTTGAGACCAGCGATCTTGCCGGCATCCTGTGTCGCTTTGCGCTGTGCGTCGTTGAAGTACGCTGGCACGGTGATGACCGCCTCAGTGATCTTTTCTCCAAGCTTTGCCTCAGCGTCACTTTTGAGTTTCGCAAGGATCATTGCAGAAACTTCCTCAGGACGCTGATCTTTATCTCCAATGTGGACGAGTACACCACCGTCACTTCCCTCTTTGATCTCGTAGGGGACGATAGCTTTGTCCTTCTGCACCACTTCTTCGCTGAAGCTGTGACCCATAAAGCGCTTGATGCCGTAGAGAGTGTTCTGTGGGTTGGTGACAGCCTGACGTTTAGCGATCTGTCCTACCAAACGCTCACCGGTCTTTGAGATGGCGACGACCGATGGTGTGGTGCGATTACCTTCAGCATTTTCAAGCACGACCGGTTCACCTCCTTCAATGATCGCCATTGCTGAGTTTGTGGTGCCGAGGTCTATTCCTAGAATTTTTGACATACAAATGTTGTGAACGTGTTAGTGATGTAATGTTAGAACCTATCTCAAAATAAATGGCTTGAACCCTGGCGAATATTTCGAGCGAGAAACGAGCTGGAGTCCGAGGTGAACTGATGTTCATCGAGGACGAAGCGTGGTTTTGCAGCCGAAATATTCGCCAGGGTTTTGCCAAGCGTATGCCATTTGACCGTCGGTTGAATGGTAGCAAACATATTTGTTTATATTAAGCGTTATATTTTGAGATAGGTTCTAGTG
>JAYQPD010000016.1:0-1326 GCA_038145135.1 bacterium
TTTACGACCGTTTACCCAAAAAAACCCCCCCCCCTCTGGTGGGCCCCCCGCTTTTTCGTTTATCTCTTAGATCTTCAGATTTCCTCAAGTATAAGATTGTGGCAATTTCGCGAAGCGGCAAGACTTCTGGAGGAAGCGGTACACCTAGTACCGTGACCGACAGAGTCGAAGCCGCGACAAAGAAATTGGCCAATATTATATCTTGAGGTCGTCGATTGCCTCGTCGAGACTCTTTGGCTCTGCCGGCGCTGCTCCCAACCCCATGCCGCCACCAGTGTAAGTTTCGCCAGAAGCGCGGCCGCCCTCTGGTTCATTTATCTTAAGGTTCACACGCGCATCGTTCTTCATACCGACAACGCGGAGTAGGGTGCGGATCGCCTTAGCCGTGTTACCTGATCGGCCGATGATCTTGCCCATATCTTCTGCATGCACGTCGAGCGTGAGGAGGACACCCATTTCGTCTACCGTTCGGTTTACCTTTACGTTCTCCGGGTGGTCAACTAGTGCCTTCACTACTCCCTCGAGGAACTCCTGATCTTTTTCCATATATCGTACAACTATTAAGTGGTAATCAGCCGTTACAGTAATAATGGTAACGTGCTCTAGGGTATATGGTATGAGAGCAATCACCCGAAGTCAAACACACCCCGTGTACATGACACGGGGTGTGTGAAAAATATGTTTTGCTTCCTATGCGGCTGCAGGTGCTTCCTCTTTCTTCTCCTCTGCTGGGGCCTCTTCTACCGGTGCCTCCGCAGCTGGAGCCGCCTCCTCTGCGGGCGCTGCCTCCGGCTCTGTACTAGGAGCTTCTGCTACTACCTCCTCTTTCTTCTCTTCTTCCTTCACTGGAGCAGTCTTCTTTGGAAGGACGTTGATCTTCTTTCCGGTGATGATGCCCTTAGTGATGAGCATATTGTGCACGGTTGGAGATGGCTGTGCGCCATTCTTGATCCAGGTCTTTACCTTCTCGGCATCGATAGCGATCGTGCCAGACTTTGGCTCATACGTACCAACAATATCCGCGAAGCGGTTGCTCTTAGTGCTCTCGCGCTTGTCGGTCACAATAAGGCGGAACGACGGGTCGTTCTTGCGGCCAATGCGCTGTAGACGAATCATTAACATAGGTGTGAAGAGAGTATCAGAACAATGCCGTATGGTCAATACCTCTCTAGTATGAGGAATCGCTTACAAACTCGCGAAATGTCAAGAGCTCTGCTATACTCCCCTCACATGAAAGAAACACAGAAAAGCCCGAAAACCGGTACTCTTATGGTGCGCGGCCGTGGTTTAGGGTAGGTCGCGCTTGCTGGGTATGATGATGATATG
>JAYQPD010000016.1:1336-21921 GCA_038145135.1 bacterium
GCCGTGGTGTAGGGTACCTCGCCCTTCCTGGCTATGAAGAAGATATCCTCATCAATCCAGAAGACCTGAACCCCGCCCTCAACGGGGATATTGTCGAGGTGAAGCTTGGTAAGAAGAACCAGGATGGACGGGTTACCGCAGTGGTCACTCGTGTGGTCAAACGCGCCACAGAGACCTTTGTGGGGACCATTTACGCTGAGTCTGGAAAGCCATTCCTCCGTTCAGATAACCGCCGTATCCACGTACGCTTTGAGCTCACCGGCGTATCTTTGAATGCCATTGGCCAGAAAGCCGTTGCCGAACTTACAGAGTGGCGAAAGAACGAACCGCCGCTCGCAAAAGTTATTGAGATACTCGGGCCCGCTGGTGACCATGAAACTGAAATGCAGGCCATCATTCGTGGCGGTGGATTTGCGGTGAACTTCCCCAAGAAGGTGCAAGAAAGTGCCCGAGAGCTCTCCGATAATCGTGAGGCACTTTTCGATGAAGCAAAGGCCGACCCAAAGCGACGTGATATGCGCGATGTCACCACGTTCACGATCGATCCCGCAGATGCAAAAGATTTCGACGATGCACTTTCTATCCGCACTCTCGACAGCGGCGACTACGAGATTGGTATACACATTGCTGACGTCTCGTTCTACGTACGCGATAACGACGCGATCGATCAGGAGGCACAGGAGCGCGGTACGTCGATCTACCTCGTCGACCGTGTCATCCCGATGCTCCCCGAAGTGCTCTCAAACGACCTCTGCTCACTAAGGCCAAACGAGGACCGCCTCGCCTTCTCTGCGGTCTTTACGATGGCAGCTGATGGTCACATCAAAGAGCGCTGGTTTGGGCAAACCATCATCCACTCAAACACTCGGTTTAGCTACGAGAATGCGCAGGAAGTACTCGACAAAGGCAAGGGTACGCATTTCGACGAACTCACCGCGCTCATGTCGCTCTCGCGCATTCTCCGAAAACAACGCATGCAAAAGGGTGCTATCGCATTTGATTCTGAAGAAGTGAAGTTCGAACTTGATGAGGAGAAGCGCCCGATCCGCGCATATGTAAAGAAGCGCACTGAGACCATGCTCATGATCGAGGATTTCATGCTGCTTGCCAATCGTGAAGTGGCAGAACTCATCGACCGGCTCTCAAAAGAAAATCATCATGACCTCGTCTTCGTGTACCGTATCCACGACCTTCCCGACCCAGAGAAGATAGAAGAACTCGGTATCTTCCTTCGCGCGCTTGGACATGAATTTGAGACGCGCAAAGGTATCGTGAAAGGAAAAGAGATCAATCAGATGCTCAAAGAGATCGAGGGTAAGCCAGAGGCAAACCTCATCAAGACCGCAACCATTCGTTCGATGGCGAAAGCGATCTACTCGACCAAGAACATCGGACACTTCGGTCTTGCCTTCAAATACTACACACATTTCACCTCACCTATCCGCCGCTACCCCGACCTAATGGTGCATCGCCTGCTTCGCCTACATCTCGACAATTCTCGCATCAGTGCGCGCGAAAGTTCACGATATGAAAAGCTCGCTATCCAATCGTCAGAGCGCGAGATGGAGGCTGTTTCTGCTGAACGCGACTCGATCAAGATGAAGCAGGTTGAATACATGAGCTCGCGCATCGGGCAGGAGTTCGATGGTGTTATCACCGGTGTGACCGACTGGGGCATCTATGTAGAGGAGAAGACCTCAAAGGCTGAAGGTATGGTACGCCTCTCTTCGATGCGTGAGGACTTCTACCAGGTACAGAAGGGTGCATACAGCGTCATGGGAGAAAAGAAAAAGAAACGCTACGCGCTCGGCGACACCGTACGTATCCGCCTTACCGGCGCGAACGCCGAGGAACGCACTATCGACTTTGCCCTCATCGACTGATCGTCTACATATAAAAATACCCGGCATCAACGCCGGGTAGTATGTTTGGACAGACGCTTTTCTTCTGCAGTGTTGCCACACAGTCGATCTATCGCCTGAAACTCTGCATAGAGCTTACGCACCACCTTACCCATACCAGTTTGCGATAGAGTCTGTCGTGCGACCTCGAGTTCGAGTGTATGTTGCTCGGGATCTTTCACATGTGCGACGAGCCGTTTCGCAACAACATCCAATTTATTACTCATTTACAAACCTCTCAAAAATAGATTCACTTCTGGTGTAGTTCTACCTTTGTCGGCATGATTTCGCAAGTACCATTACGATGCCATATGTAAGATGCAGTCATCAACCTTCGTCTATAGTGGTATATGGAACGATACCTACAAACTAAAGAGATCTTTCTGCGCACTGTGAATGCAGTAAGTTCTGTTGTTAGTGTGCGTCGTTCGTCTCGTGCAAAGACTCCTTCCCGCGCACAATTTGCTGATCGTTTTCTTGCGCTCTAAAGCTTGAAATATTCGTGATAAGGGTTTATATTCTCCCTGGGACGGAGCTTTTTTTGGAAACACAACCTTATATGGAGGGGACCTAAATGCGGTATAAACTCTGCCTTGGCGTTTCTGCTACTGCGAACGAACAGCAGCAGCAAGCGATCTTGAAACGGGTCGAGGAACGGATCACCACGGATATGGATGCTTTCGATTTCAAGGAAGCTTTCACAGAGGCCATGAAGTCCGTTGTGCCAAGCTGTACGACAGTTGTCGTTACGGTCAAGGAGAGAGTCGTGGAGTTCGTCGTTGAAACGAAGGAACTGATCGCGGATATCATCGATAGCATCGAGAGGTGGATCAACACAAAGTACCATCAACACATTCGCGTGAGCGGTGGCCCCGCATAACGCTCTTGAGCGCCTACGCAACTGCGTGGGCGCTTTTTTATCACACAACTTAAGCACTACTTGGCTACAGTCACCGCCTCATCAAATTTCACCGAGAGGAGTTTGGAGATACCGTCTGCGCCCATGGTCACGCCGTAGAGTACGCCAGCTCGTGACATGGTTTCGCGGTTGTGGGTGATCAATATGAGCTGCGAACGTTCTGAGAGTGCAGCGATCATGTCACCGTAGCGTTTTGAGTTTGCCTCATCAAGTGCCGCATCGGTCTCGTCGAGAATCACAAAGAGGGGCGGATTGACCTGACTCATCGCAAAAATGAGTGCGATCGAGGTGAGTGCACGCTCTCCGCCTGAGAGCATCTCGAGTCCGCGAATACGCTTATGGGGTAGCTTCACATCGATCTCAATTCCCTCTTCAACCGTCTGCTCACCATCATCCTCTTCGTCATCTTCACCACGTCGCTTTTCAGCAATACGATTGAGTGCTGCGGTACCACCTTGGAACATCATCCCAAAGAAGGTGTTGAACTCAGCGCTGATCTTTTCAATACCGGTCACAAACTGCGTATTGAGTTCACGGGTTAAGTCTTCAATGAGCGACCGGAGCGATACAACCGACGCTTGAAGGTCGGCGATCTCTTTTTCGAGGAATTCATCGCGAGCTTTCGCGTCGCTATACTCTTTCATCACTTCCTCACCTCCCGCGCCACCCAGTTCCTCGAGGCGAATCTTCATCTTTTCAAGGGTTCGTCTACGTTCTACCTGTACGTCGCGCGGCTCAGCAGCCAACACCTCGCGAGTGAGTAGGTTACCAGCATCATCTTTGAGTTCAACCGAGAAATAGTCGGCCGCAGCTCGCCCAATGAGCGTCATTGCCTCTTCGATCTCTCGTTTGAAGTCGACGCGGTCGCGCTCGATGGTATGGAGCTCACGGTCTATCTCTGCAACTGTGCTTTCAAGTTCGCGTTGTTTACCCATGATCTCAAACACCTCACGTTCCGCACTTCTTCCCTCGCTCTGCTCTGCCTCGATCGTTTTCCGAAGGGTCTCATATTCACCACGGAATCCCGCTTCCTTGGTTTCAATAGCGCGTAGTGTCTCCTCGTGAGTAACCTTATCCTTCATAAGCGCATCACGATCGTTCATGAACGACATAATGCGCGCCTCATCGCGTACCTTACCGCGTGATGCTTCGGTAACAAAATCTTTGAGTGTCGTCACAATGGTGCGGACTATTCCACGGATCTCCTCAACATCAGGCTCAATATCTGCATGTGCGGCTTCTTCCTCCACCGCATTCACGACAACATCCACTCGGGAGAGTGGTACAGAAATAGCATCCCTGTTCTCGCTGCCTTTTTCGAGATCTAGAATGGCACGATCGAGGTATGTGATCTGTCCTTCGATCTTTCCTATCTCGCGAAGCGCACCTTGTCGCTCATCACGCGCCTCACGCATCTTTGACTCGAGTTCGACGAGTGCATCTCGCTTCTCATCTTTCTCAGCGATCACCAGTTTCTCTTTGGCTGCATGCAAACGCTCCTCAAGTACTATAAGCTCCTCCTCTGGTTTCTTTCGAGCAAAGGTAAGACGATCAAAGTGGAACGCGAGGTACTCATCCTCACGACGGAGGTACTCTGCGTAGTAGGTTGAGAGTTCTGTTCGAAGCTCAAGGGCACGCTCCATCTTTTTGATCTGCCGTTCGAGGAACCGAAGATGCGGCGCCACCTCGCGGCGAAGTGACTCCACCTGTGCGATGTTCTCGATCGTCTTCTCAAGCTTCTTCTCGCTTTCAGCTTTCTTGTACTGATAGACCTTAAGTCCGAGTGCATCCTCGATCATCTCACGCCGCTCCTTAGAACTCGATGAAAGGATACGGTCAGCTTCGCCCTGCGAAATGATGTGGTGTCCGGTTGGACCAATGTTTGCTGACGCAAGGAGCTCCTGTACATCCTTAAGGCGGGTGCGCGTACCATTTATGAGGTACTCATTCACCCCGTCACGGTTCACTACACGCTCTATCGTGATCTCGGAAAAATCGAGCGGAAAGACCTTCTTGCTGTTATCGAGCGTAATCTTGACCGATGCGCGGTTGGCACGTGCCTGTGAAGGCGACCCGTTGAAGATGAGGTCCTCTCCCCGCTTGCCGCGAAGCGACTTGATCGATTGTTCACCCAAAACAAACCGAAACGCCTCAGCAACGTTTGATTTCCCAGAACCATTTGGCCCCACGATACCCGTGATCGGTGTAGTGAATTCAAGATCCGTTTTCTTGGCAAACGATTTGAACCCCGCTATCTCAAGCGACTTTAAGTGCATCATGGAAAGTATAGCAAGAAAAAAGGCCCCCACCCTGTGGAGACCTCTAGTTGTGTTGAAAGTCTGACTTACTGACTAACTGACCTTGCCGCCTCGATAAGCATGAATGGCCCGATAGACACGTACAACCGCCAAGATCACGAAACCGCCGACCAGTGTCAAGAACAGTGGGATGAATCGTTCGACCCCTTGAGATCTGTCGACCATCGGATACGCAAATGCGCATATTGCACATAAGCAGGATAAGCTGAATACCAACTCTCTACGCACTGGGGAGCGGATAGTGCCGGCGATCATCCAACACGCTATCGCCGCATACATAAAGGGGTAGGCTGTGTTCAGTACCAGCATAACTTCCTCCTCGTTTTGCCAACAGCGATAGTACAACTATATATTAAAACTGTCAATAATCACACACGTTGCGGTAAAACGAGTAGTACTATTACCATCCCTTCTTTTCGAGGGCTTTTTCGGCGGCGTTCTGCTCTGCTTCTTGCTTCGCCTTTCCTACCCCTTCCGCGACGAGCTCGTGGCGTAAATAAACGCCGACGGTGAACTCGCGATTATGATCAGGTCCGTCCTCTTTCAAGGTCTTGTACGATGGTGTTACTCCTGCGTGCTCCTGCGCCATCTCCTGGAAACGACTCTTTGCATCTTGCCAGAGCTTCTTCGCCACGATCTCGTCGGTGAGATCGAAGAGCTGCGTCGCAATGAAGTCACGTGCCTTTGGATACCCCTGATCGAGATAGATCGCACCGACGAGCGCCTCGAAAGCGTTCGCAAGAATGTACTGGCGCGCGCGCCCCATATCTTTTGACTCGCCCTTTGAGAGAAGGAGAAATTCGTTTACTCCAAGTTTGGTTGATGCATCTGCAAGCGTGTTGGTATTGACCAGTGCGGCGCGCACCGAAGTAAGCTCACCCTCTGGCTTCTCAGGATACTTTGAAAAAAGGTAGTCGGTGACCACGAGCTCGAGGACCGCATCACCCAGAAACTCCAGGCGCTCATTGTGCTCCTGTTTTGCATCGCGATTTTCGTTCAAATACGAGCGGTGGGTAATTGCCGAGAGAAGGGTCGTCTCGTCGCTAAAGGTTACCCCGAGTATACCCTCAAGCTTCTTAATATCTGGTTTCATTATCTGTCTATGCGTTGTGAACTGAGTTCAATTTGCGCGTACTCCACATACGGAGCGCACCAAATTCAAATCATTTCGATAGTAATTATCACCTCACCCTCCATTCATGTGCCACTAGGAAATGATTTAATTTGTGATGATTTCGAGGCACGGGAGGACGGTCTGTGAGGCGTACTTAGACGTACGATGAACAGGCCGTTCGGGACCCGTAACACTGAAATCAGCCAAATTTAATTATTTCCTACCTACTAAAATGGTGACGGCTTTGGTGACTATAGGCAGTATATCCTCATAAAAGTTTAATTCAAGTATCTCAGTCACCTTGAACCATTTCGCATCATCAAGTCCTCCCTTCTCCTCCAGTGCGATGTCCACATAGTCAGACTTACCAAGGAAGTAGTTCACCTGCTTCCTGACCTTCCCTTTCTCTGGGTTCGAAGCAACATACTCGTTCTTTCCGAGCTCATCTTCCACCTCAATATCGAGTCCAATCTCCTCCTTGATCTTTCGCATCACTCCAGCATTCAGATCCTCTTCCTCGCCAATACCGCCTTTTGAGAGCGTCCAATGGCCAAAGATATCATGCACCAGCGCGAAATAGAGATCCTCACCCTTACGTGCGTAGACGACCGCCCCGACGAGACGTTCGATCGGCATTTCCTCGAATGGTACGTCTCGCCGTTTCCGCTTCGAGGTCTCAGCTTTTCCCGGCTCGCCGATCTCTTTGTAGACCGCACCAAGTACACCATTAACGAATCTACTCGAGTGTTCACCCCCGAATTGCTTCGCGAGCTCGATCGCCTCATTGATCGCCACCTTTGCTGGTACTTCTTCGCGCGATGAAAAGAGCAACTCGAAAAGTCCAATACGGAGGATATTACGGTCGACCGGTGAGATGCGATCAATAGGCCACTCAGGGGCGGCCTTCTCAATGACCATATCAAGCTCGGTACGCTTCTGAAGCACTCCATCAAGGAGCTTCCGCATGAACGGCATGTCGGTCTTATTTGGCGCAAACTCGTCTACGTTGCGCCCCAGGATCTCTTCTACATCACCTTTCTCACCATCATTCAAATCCCACTCAAAGAGCGTTTGAAGAACAATACTTCTCGAAAGGTGCCTGTTTGCCATAGTCTTTTTACCCTACCCATGATGATACCATCAGTCTCTGCACCAAAAAACCCGCTTTTGCGGGCTTTCTGGGGATTGTGTTCGAGCGTTAGTTTGTTGCTGCTTCGCCACGTACTCGCTCTTTCGTTGCCTTGATGCGAGTTGTACGGCCAGTATGCTTCTTGGTCATATCAACAACCTGGCGGCCGCGGTAATACCCACAAGCGAGACACATGTGGTGTGGGCGACGAAGTTCCCCGCAGTGTGAGCACTTCGTAAGGTTTGACGCCTTAAGGGCGTGGTGGCTGCGTCGCTGGCGAACCTGCGAGCGGTTGTGGCGCATTCGGACTACCATAGATATTCAAAAATTTAGCCCTGTGACTATAGCAATAATGGCCCACTTTGGCAAGAGCTTGTTTTCAGAGCCCTGTTCCATAAAAAATTAAGGCGCCGGTATGACCAGCGCCCCTTGGGGTGAGGGATATTAGTCCCCTCCAGCAGTTGGATTATGTTGTGCCCGTGCTTGAGCAGCGAGCATCCTGAGTGTTTCCCCAGGAAGCGGTGTTGCAAGCGTATGCTTGCCGAGTGATTTGAAATGGCAGCATGTGCCATTGAAAACCCTCCGATTTTTCGAACACACCGGATCTCCGTTGGTATGGGCACCCGCGAAGAATCTGCACCCACAGGCGCATTTGATGATGCCATGCGCTGACACCACCTTCTGTCTTGCTATTTCCGCTGGCTTATCTGCCAGTACTACTTCCGTTTCGCTCCCCGGTAACATGGGATAAACCCCTCCAAAATAAAGAACAATGGCCTCGACCCTGTAGATGCACCCCGCACCCACCGAGTTCTAATTTCCTATCCTACACCTGAAACAGTTATTGGCAACCTTTACAAAATGTGGTGCGGTGGATATCTGAAAGTCCATGTTTCTTAATATTCTTTCTATGCAGTGCGGTACCGTACCCTTTATGGATCTCAAAACCATACTCTGGGTAACGCTTGGAGAGAAGTAGCATTTTTCGATCGCGCGTCACTTTTGCACAAATGGATGCAAGCCCGATCTCCTTCTCGGTCATATCTCCTTTTATAATCGTCTGTTGGTCTAGGTATTGTGACGGTGCCTTCAGTGAACCATCTAAAAGAACACGTACGGTATTGGGCTCAGCCTGCACCTTTTTTAGGCATCTCAACACACCAACGCGGATCGCATGCGAGATCCCCTTTCTATCTATGACCTTTTCTGACACCAGCGCTACAGCAATGGTGAGTTGACCTTCGGTGTGAAGTTGTCTCGCCCGTCTAAAGATCTCCTCTCGCTTTTTCTCGCTCAACATTTTCGAATCGGCTACACCTGGAATGAGCTCCCAATCAAAACCTTTCGGCACCAACACAGCCCCGACAGCTACAGGTCCCGCAAGTGGACCTCTCCCTGCCTCATCAATACCTACTGTTCGGTGTATGCCCTTCATGTGATGTTCAATTATATAAAATACCGCACAGATTTTCTCTGTGCGGCACGATCAGTTTAACGGGGTAAAGACCAAGAGCGAGTTGCCGGTACGCTCATACCCGATGACTCGACATCCGTTGGATGCTCTGACGGGTGCCAGTCCAAACAAACGGATCACCCCCGTTGACCCATTCTCACTCCCCTCCACGTCATATTGTGCCGGGGCGCATCCTCTTTTGAAGGTGCGCGCAGTGGCATACATGCTACCGTTTGCCGGAACGCTTCCTTCGAGTAGCAAAGTGCCCGGAGCGATATTAAGACCGTTTCGGGGCACCACATACCGCACCTCAAAACCGTCCCCGCCAACATCCCAATCAAATTCAACCACTGACCCGTTGTGTAAATAGAGGTCGGAGGTGTCAGCCTGCGTCACTGACGGAAAGAGAAGCAGCGACATCAGCATAGCAACTGCTAATAGTGCTCGTTTCATTGGTGGTCCCTCGCTTGTTGATCCGGCGCCACTATGCCATAAACGCAGCCGCTCCGCCACCGCCATTAACGAATGCTATACTGTCCCCACCTATGTCGCGCTTTATCCATCTGCATACACATAGCCACTACTCTCTTCTTCAAGCACTCCCGACCACCAAAGAGCTCGTAGGACGGGCAAAAGAGTATGGTATGGACGCGCTCGCACTCACCGACGCGGGAAGTCTCTACGGCGCGGTCGACTTCTACCAAGCTGCTAAAAAGGAAGGGGTCAAGCCCATCATCGGTCTCGACGCCTACCTTGCTCCTCGGACGAGGCATGATAAAGAGACCGGTATCGACAAACCACGTGCGCGATTGGTCCTGCTTGCAGAAAATAACACTGGCTATAAGAACCTGATCAAAATAGTCACCGCTTCATATATCGACGGGTTCTACTATCGCCCAAGGATCGATCGAGAGCTTATCGAGAAACATAAGGAGGGACTCATTGCCATTCTCCCCTCGTTTTCTGGTGAACCCGCAAACGCTTTCAAAGATGAGAACGTGGAGCGTGCGGGTGCAGTGCTCGACTGGTACAAAACAGTCTTTGGCGAGCGACTGTACGTAGAGATCACGCATCACCCTGAGATTCCAGGACATGAAAAAGTGCAGACCCAGTTGATCGACCTTGCGAAACAACACAACGTGCCGCTCGTCGCGGCGCACGATGTCTACTATCTCGACAAAGAGGATCGTAGAGCGCGCGAGACCATGATCAAGATCGGCACAGGTGGCACCGTCGACGATGCGAGCGATGACCGTGACGAAGATTTCTCATTTATCTCTGAAGAACGCGCTCTGGAGCTCTTTAAGGATACGCCCGAAGCGATCGACAACACGCGAACGATCGCTGATAGATGCAATGTGGAGATAGAGCTCGGCACCTGGTACTTCCCCGACTATAAGATCGAGAGTGGCAGAAACCCAGACGACGAACTCGAAGTGCGTACGCTTGAGGGCGTCACGTGGCGTGGCCTCTCAATGAACAACGATGAGGTAAAGAAGCGTATTGAATACGAGCTTGGCGTCATTAAGATGAAGGGGTATTCAAAATACTTCCTCGTAGTGAGTGATCTCATTAACGAAGCGAGGAGACGGAAGATACTCACTACCATCCGCGGCTCGGTCGCGGGCTCACTCACCACCTACGTGCTCGGCATCACGAATGTGAACCCGCTCGAGTACAAACTTCCCTTCGAACGATTCCTCAATCCTGAACGACCGTCGGCACCCGACGTCGACATGGACTACGCCGACAACCGGCGCGATGAGATCATCGACTATGCGCGACAAAAGTATGGTGCTGACCACGTCGCACAGATCGGCACCTTCGGTACGATGATGGCACGCGCGGCGGTGCGTGACGTTGCACGTGCACTCGGACACCCGTACACGCTCGGCGACCGTATCGCGAAACTCATTCCAATGGGCAGCCAAGGGTTTGCCATGACGATCGACCGTGCGCTCTCTATGGAGGATGAGCTCCGCTCTATGTATAAGAAGGAACGTGACGTACGTGAGGTCATCGACCTCGCGAAGAAGATCGAAGGTAAGGTACGCCACATTTCGGTCCATGCCGCGGGCGTGGTGATCGCACCTGAACCTCTCACCGAATTCGTCCCACTCCAACCCGACCCGAAGGGTGGCGGAAAACTTATCACGCAATATGAAATGCACTCTGTGGGAGAGGATGGCGTTGGCCTCCTCAAGTTCGACTTCCTCGGTATCAAGAACCTCTCGATCCTCGCCGATGCGGTGAAGCGTGTGGAGAAGATCCGCGGAGTGAAAGTGGACATCGAGAATATTCCACTCGACGACCAAAAGACATTTGAGATGCCTGCGCGTGGCGAAACCATAGGTCTCTTCCAATTGAACGGCGCCGGTATGACGCGCTTCCTTAAGGAACTCAAACCAACTTCAATTCACGACATCAATGCGATGGTGGCACTCTACCGCCCGGGCCCGATGGAATCGATCCCGCAGTACATTGAGCGTAAGCACAATAGTCGTCTCGTCTCGTACCTTGATCCGCGTCTCAAAGACATCCTCGACCGGTCATATGGAGTGGTCACCTATCAAGATGACGTTCTTATGATTGCGATCACCCTCGCTGGTTACTCATGGCTCGAGGCTGATAAGCTCCGTAAAGCGATGGGAAAAAAGATCCCTGAGGTCATGGAGGCAGAGAAAGAAAAACTGCTCAAAGGCTTCATCGAATATGGGAAGTTGCCAGGCACAAAAGCGGAGCAACTCTGGAAACTCATAGAACCGTTCGCCGCCTATGGATTCAATAAGGCCCACGCGGCAAGCTACGGTAAGGTGGCATATCAGACCGCTTACATGAAGGCAAACTTTCCAGAGGAGTACATGTCAGCAGTTCTCACTGCCGACTCGGGTGATGTCGAGTCAATCGCGCAGACGATCGCCGAGTGTGAGCGCATGGGTATTCGTATTCTTCCTCCAGATGTGAACGAGAGCTTTGCGGGATTCTCAGTCGTCCCGGGAGAATCGACCATTCGCTTTGGTCTCACTACCATCAAGAACTTCGGCGAAGGTATCGCTGAAGCTATCATCGACGAACGTAAGGCACGGGAACCGTATGCGTCCCTCTCTGATTTTCTTCGTCGTGTACAAAATAAGAACCTCAATAAAAAATCACTCGAATCGCTCATAAAGGCCGGTGCGATGGATCGCTTCATGAGCAAGAAGGGCGGACGTGGCGAATTGCTTCAGAACCTCGACACCCTCCTCTCGTATAACCGTGAACAAGGAGAAGCTATAGCACGCGCTCAAGATTCTCTCTTTGGCGCCGTACAGGATGCACACGATCTGGAGCTTGCACCCTCACCCGACGTCTCACCAACCGAACGACTTTCATGGGAGAAGGAACTTCTTGGTATCTACGTTTCTGGTCACCCACTTGAGTCATACAAGGAGGCACTCGGAAAGCGTCCTACGATCGCATCGGTGAAAGCAGATAACCGCCAAGGTATTCCGGTAGTCGTTGCCGGTATCATCGACGAGATCAAAGAGATCATGACCAAGAAGGGTGACCATATGGCCTTTATGCGCGTTAGCGATCTCACCGACTCGATCGAGGTCGTTATCTTCCCTGACCTGCTTCGTGAGAAAAAAGACGTCTGCACCTCACAAAATGTGGTGGCACTCAAGGGTCGCTACTCGATACGAAACGGCACTCCTTCAATAGTTGCCGAGGCTGTAAAATCGTTGTAGAGTGCAGAAAGAACCTTTGAGGAGAACTGGAGTGCAAATGGAAATCCTCGATCGAGACAGTTTAGAAAAAGACTATCTCACCTTTCTTCGGAATACCCCATCCCCTGAAACACTTCGTTCGCTTAGCCTCAAATTGAAGCGAAATGAAGACCTCACACAGGATGACCTCCTCGTCATTGAGAGGGTTTTTGCTCAGCTCAGTTGGTACAGAAACGTCCACCATCAGAGGAAGAAGAGTACCTCAAATCCACACTTTACCCCCTACTACCGTACTTTGATCGCAGTACTTTTGAGGGAACGGGTACAGGCTGAGAGATCGGGAACACTCCTTAAGCTAAAGCGCAAGAAGAGGCGTCCCCAGCCTGATGAAGATAAGGATTGACCGCGGACCACTCCGCGGTTTTTTGTTTGACAGTAAGTACTCATGCGCGTAGAGTACCGCCAGATTCAAAGGAGGATCTCATGCCCCTCACCATTGGTACACCGCTCGTCGAATTCAGCTCTGGAGCAATGTCTGGCAATAACACAGCCATTTATTTTCCCCTCCACCACACAAAAAAAGGCCAGGTGGTGGTGTATACCGGAGGTCGTCTTTCGCTCATTACTAAACAGAGTGATATGAACCTTGACCACTTTCGGTTCAGACCTCAGAAAATGAAGCCTCCACGGGATGTGCTCGCTGTGCTCAAAGATCAATTAATCGAGTGGGCCGAAAGCGTAGCAAAACAGGCCAAGTTCACTATAACGCGTGGCGAAAAGGCCTATCAGACAGGGAGTGACACATGGCACTACGTGGTCATCGAGCAGCACGGTATCCCGATCGTAGGACTCCATGTTCCGACGGACATGGTAGTGCACGAAAACTACTTTGAAGATTAGTGCTCAATGCCAAGAATTTTCTCGGCATTTTTTGTTTGACATTCCTCACTCACGCGGTACCATACAGTCTATTCAGAGATTGTCTCGGCTACCAACCGAGAGCATAGACGCGCCGGGACGCCGGCCTAATCTGTCACAATGAGCCTGGAGGTATACTTTCAGGGAAACTCGGTGGAACCGCGACCAAGATCGCCCGAGCAAATGTTTGACTGAATCAAATATTTGCTCGGGCTATTTTAAATTAAATGAGCAAACGAGTGCACTATTAACAATCAAAACTATCTACTATGTCATCCACTCTCGATGCGAAGAGACATACCCTCGCCCACTTACTCGCCGCTGCCATCATAGAAAAATATCCGCACGCCAAGCCGACCATCGGTCCTGCGATCGACACCGGCTTCTACTACGACTTCGATTTTGGCACTGGCAAGAAACCAACTGAGGAGGACCTCCAAAAACTCACCAATATCATGCGGAACCTCCTTCCCAAATGGACTGAGTTCACCCATGAAGAAGTCAGTAGTGACCAGGCGAAAGAGTTCTTCAGTGGGAACGAGTATAAACAGGAACTTATCGATGAGATCGTCGGTAAAGGCGAGACGATCACCCTCTACACCTGCGGCGGATTCACCGACCTTTGCCGTGGTGGACATAGTGAGAGGCCAAGCACTGAGATCGCTCCCGACTCGTTCAAACTTGAGAAGGTCGCTGGTGCCTACTGGCGTGGCGATGAAAATAAGCCGATGCTCACCCGCATCTATGGCCTTGCGTTTGATTCAAAAGAAGCACTCGATCAGCATGAAGCACAGATCGAGGAGGCGAAGAAGCGCGACCACCGCAAGCTCGGAAAAGAGCTCGACCTCTTCACCTTCTCAGAACTCGTCGGATCTGGCCTCCCACTCTATACACCGAAAGGCACCATTCTCCGTGAGGAACTCGGCGGTTTTTCGGAAGCACTCCAGAAGCGTTTCGGATTCAAAAAGGTCTGGATCCCTCACATCACCAAGATAGACCTCTACAAGACCTCCGGTCATTGGGATAAGTTTGGTCACGAGCTCTTTCTCGTGAAGAGTCAGGAATCATCGGATGAGTTTGCCCTCAAACCCATGAACTGTCCGCACCATACGCAGATATACGCGTCGAAGCCACGTTCATATCGCGACCTCCCCGTTCGCCTTATGGAGACCACGACCTGCTACCGCGACGAGAAAACTGGCGAGCTCGGCGGTCTCACACGCGTGCGCTCACTCACGCAAGACGATGCACATGTATTCTGTCGTCCCGACCAGATCGAGCAAGAATTTGAGAACATCATGGTCATGATCAAGGAACTCTACGGGGCGCTCGGCATGACCTTCAAGGCGCGACTCTCCTTCCACGATCCTGAAGATAAGGCGAAGTACCTCGGGGACGAATCACTCTGGCAGATGGCCGAAGAGAAGATAGAAGACGTTGCGAAGAAGCTCGGACTCGACTACTTCGTTGCACGCGGCGAAGCGGCTTTCTACGGACCAAAGATCGACGTCATGGTCATCGACGCACTTGGCCGTGAATGGCAGTGTGCGACCGAGCAGCTCGACTTCGTACAGCCAGAGCGTTTTGGACTTGAATACACCGATAGCGATGGTCAAAAGAAGACACCGGTCATGATACACAAAGCACTGCTCGGTACGATCGATCGCTTCCTCGGTGTCTACATCGAGCACACTGCGGGCAA
Organism: bacterium; assembly: GCA_038145135.1. Classification (GTDB taxonomy): domain Bacteria; phylum Patescibacteriota; class Minisyncoccia; order Phycocordibacterales; family UBA918; genus JAYQPD01. The sequence goes on from JAYQPD010000016.1 coordinate 16,498, forward strand.
CTTCCCACTCTGGATGGCACCCGTACAGGCACGCATCATCACCGTCGGTGAGGAACAAATGGCCTACGCGGAGACGGTACATACCGCACTCGTCAATGCCGGAGTGCGCGCAGAGCTCGACACCTCGAGTGAATCACTCGGGAAGAAGATCCGCGCCGCAAAACAGGAAAAACTCCCCTACTTCATCGTGATCGGTCAGAAGGAAGTTGAAGCAAACACCGTCACTCTCGAGAAACGCGAGGGTGGAAACGAATCACTCACTGCAGATGCTCTTGTGCAAAAACTGGTGGATGACATCGAGGCGAAACGTTAAGATTCAACTATGAGTGAAGCGTACATCTCATTCCTTCAAAGCAACTGGCAGTTGTTGATCGTTCTCGCGATCATACTGTCGCTCCCCTTCCTACGTACCACGATCAAGCGGCAAATGTTCTACGGTAACCCTACGGTCGGCATAGCGATCCTTGGTGTGCTTTTGGGGGCGATCGCCTACATAGCCGGCTGGCAGTACTCGGTCGTCATACTACTCATTACCGCGCTCGGTATAACAGCGGTACTCTACACGAAGAACCGCAGTCCTGTCGCACTAGTACTTCTTCTCGTTGCTGCACTTGGTGTAGCTGCAGTCATGTACCCTCTCCTCTCCCCTGAGCCAGTAGTGAATGTGTTCAATATATAGACGTTACTTAGCAGGCAAGTATCCGTACTTGTCGATTGTCGATAATAGTGTATCAAACTTATCCGACCGGATAAGTTTGATACACGCTACACTGTACAACAGACCGCTTCACACCATGAGCGATCCTTCTCATGTCAGCTTAAAATGCTTTCTCAAAGACTGATCTTTCTCTAGTGAATCTACGATCATATAAAGCATATCCTTGCCAACTCGAAGCTCTGCCTTCATGAGCACGATAAAGTCTTCACAATCATACGGGTAAGCCCATACACTCTGTTGCAATCGAACGAAACCGATAGCACGGAGCATGGTACGCACCTTTTGACGCAACCCCTTTCTTTTTTCTGGGATATCAAAAATGAGCACACGCCATTTCCCATCCCAGCGTTTAGGAGATGACCGATGGAGCTGCAGATTCAATTTACTGAGCTCTTGCTTGCCTTTTGAGGTGAGTCTCAAATATCCGCCCTGCTGCACCAGCAGACCACGCTTAAGCATTCGTGCTATCGAAGTGTTGATCACGGTCTGCTGCCGTCTTGAAGGTATCAGTCCCAGTGTTTGAAGTGCAGTGAGTGCTTGAGGGGCTACGAGTGCAACGCTCACCAGACCAACTGTGCCAATTGTACCAAGCACAATGTGCTGCAACTGATTTCGTTTCAAACGTTGCCGGTGTTTTTTCTCCTGTGTTCCCATGTACTTATCTTATCCGGTCGGATAAAATAAGTACACAATGGGCTCAAGACATGTTTTTTGATCGCACGGCCCGTGCGTGTCTCACTTGTTGTTTGGTCAGCCGAGGCTTTAAAAACACCGAGGGTGTCTCGGTGTTAGGATGTAACTTGTTCCCATGCTGAGTAGCTAGCGTACGGCCATGTCGGGGTTGGTTCAATGTGGATACTACGGAACCATCTAGGTCTTCCCTCATTAATATGTCCATCGACGGGGTTTCGACGCGTATAGTGCACGATCTCACCGTTCTTCGGGTGATTTGCCCGATACCATGCGCTAAACTCTTCAGACCCTATCTTTTCAATGCGTGCTCGGAGCATGCACACCACCTCATGGTGCGTACACAAAATCACTGCATCACGATAGTTACCCATTAGTGGGTCGCACAGTATCGTACCTGCGCGCATACCGACATCAATCAATGTTTCACCACCTTCGAATGCGAAGTGGAGCATATCGTGCTTACGTAGTTGATCTCTCTCCTTTAGGAGTGCACGTATCGAAGCGGCGACACGATCTGTCCATATCCGTTCATTGAGCGCTGACCGTATCGCTCGAACTCCGTATATCCCTCGTGCAGTGGCCTGTGTACGGAGTGTATCTGAGGTCATCATAAGTACCTTACGGCCCGTCAATACACCATTGAAATGGATGCGGATCGCACGCGCATGCAACCGCCCTATCGCTGATAGCGGAGCGTCTGGGTCGTGACCCAGACCAAACATATGTTCATTTGCCACTGATTGTGCGTGTCGAATCACGAACAGATCGACTGGGTAATACATTTCAGGATTCTCCTGTTCCTGTGCTATATAAGCATACCGTGACATAAAAATACAGTTCTCTGAAATAGACTGATCTGCTCATACGAAAAGCCCCGGCAATTGCCGGGGCTTTTCTATTTTGGAGTCGCGACCCGCTAGGGTATGGGATCAAATCGGCGACTTTCAGAACCGATTTACGCGAAGAGTGTCGCGATGCGTGCCTTATCAAGTGCGATCCATCCGTCCTCGCGTGGGAATGATTCCTTTGCGCGGTTAACGATCGCATCAAGAATGGTAAGGCGCTCAGAGGTGTTAAGACCTGCGCGCTTCACTGCATGGAGAGCATCCTTAGAAAGGATGATACCAGCTGCAAATGCGCGATTCTCAAGAGAGACATCTTCCTCCTCACCATCGAATGATTCCTCTTCCTCAGTCTCCTCCTCATCGTCAAATGCGACAGGAAGATTCGTTGGAGCAACTGCGGTTGCAGCGCGGGTCACTACAGGTGCAGTGTATGCTGCGACCGGTACATGAGCTCCGTTGTGCACACCGAAGGTTGCAAGAGAAACACCGAGTACTGAACCCTTCTTCACAACGATAACGTATGAAGCAAGGAGTGCCCAGAGAGCGAGAAGTGAGTAGAAGGTCACTGCAAGAGCTGGACCTGCGTCAAAGCCTGTGTAAGGCACCTGACGGAATGAGATAGTAGTTACCGGCTGGCGGTCACGTACTGATGTGACAACGACCGGGTCCTTATCCTCATCTACCTTGATCTTAAGATCACAGGTGTCGGTCTTGTGATTCCTATCGTAGACCTTAAGGGTGTAGGTGGTGTCCTCATCAGGAGAGACAGTGATGTCGCCCTCCTTCACCTCATCATGATCATCAGTGTCGAGGATCTCGTCACCATGATTATCCTTGATGATAAGGCTCTGTCCACGCTTGGTCTCCCAAGAAAGTTCTACGGTGTCACCTTCCTCGATAGTACGGTCTGAAGCGTTGAAGTCACACCATGGGCGTGAAGTTCCACCGCCGCCGCCGCCACCGCCATTGTCCTCGTCAACGTCGACTGAGGTCTGGCAGGTCACACTGTCGCTGCCATTAGAAGCAGTGAGTGTGAACGTACGAGATGAACCGACAAATACTGAGCGGCTGCCATCAACTGATACTGAACCAATACCCTGGTCGATAGAAACTGATGTTGCACCAGTGGTCTCCCATGAGAGCTCTGTCGTACCACCGTCCTCATCGAAATGAGATGGTGATGCGTCAAATGCGTCACATGAAAGGTCTACTGTATCGCGTACAACGATCTTCTTCACACAGGTCACAGACTTGCCGTCCTTGTTTGAAGCAACGAGTGTGTAGGTACGAGTGACGTTAGGACTAACATTGCGGAATCCGATCTTCTCAACAGTATTGTTGTTGAGGGTAACGGTATCAGCATTTGCTGTCGTCCACTCAAGGCGAGAGCTGTCGCCCTTGTCGATCACTGCTGGATCAACGGTGAGCGTACATACTGGATCCTCTACAGGTACATCCTTTACACGGATCTGCTTCTCACACGTGACAGACTTGCCATCCTTGTTGGTCGCAACGAGTGTAAAGGTGCGTGTAGCGACCGGACTCACGATGCGGTATCCATTCTTCTCAACAGTATTGTTGTTGAGGGTTACGGTCACTGCATTCTTCGTGGTCCATGTTACGGTCGACTTCTCACCCCTCATGATCACTGATGGATCAACGGTGAGTGTACATACTGGGTCTGGGGTCGGGATCTTTACCGTCACCGATGTATGACACTGCACCACACCGCCGTATCCATACGCGGTAAGCGTGTAGGTCACCGACTGGTTTGGTGAAACAGTGTAGGTACCACTCTTAGCGACTGCACCAATGCCATTATCGATCTTCACCGATGTTGCATATGAGGTCTTCCACGTAAGATTTGAGATACCACCCTTGTTGATAAGATTTGGTGCTGCAGAAAGTGTACAGACTGGCTTTGGGTAGCCACCGCCACCTCCACCGCCGCCACCTCCGCCACCACCACCTCCACCGCCACAACAACCGCCGTCACCGCCTGATCCGAATGCAAATGCTGCAACCGGTGAAAGTGAGGCGCCATGCTGCGATACGGTCGGCATGTACATGAACATACCGATGACGAATGCCATCACGGCAAGAAAGCCAATGATAGCTGAGAATTTAGTAATGCGCTGCATAATAATTTTGATTGAAAGTTTTTTTATAATTCCATCCCCGGATCACTCCGGATATCGAGTTTCAATATTTGAACTCCGATATCTAAAGTGATGAAAATATGGTTCCCGGAGAGAGTAGTAAGCCTCTCTCCGGAAGACCAATCTTGTGAAGAACTAGAACTTCTTGCCACCTCCGTACATATTGGCCGGGTCACCCTTGCCAATAGACTTCACACGAAGCAGGTAAGCAATATCCGACTTCGACCAAGTATTGTGGCCATCGATGCCACAGATCGTGACCTTTTTTTGGCCAGCGATCAGGTCGCCGTCCAGGCAAAGCCTCTTGTAGAAGCCGCCCGGACCGGCAGTCCAACCGTCGTCACCCCACGTCTTCAGTACTTTGCCTGTGCTCCTGGCAGAATACCCGCCGACATACAGCACGACTGCCGATGTCGACTTCTGCTTTTTGACACGGGCGTAGACACAGACGGTGCCGTGTCCACCGCCTGTCGAGACGGTCGTGGTCTTTTTCTGGACCTTGACCTGTTGGCGAACAGTAATGGTCGCCGTCACGGTCTTGTGGTTACGAGCCTTCTCGCTCTCATACATCTGCTTCCAGAACGCGGCGCACGCATTGTGCGTGGTGTCGCAGTTCTTTCCAGCATTTGCAGTACCGGTGCCGGTGAAGACAACTGCGAGCGCGAGTGCGGTCACGATAATCAGATTGCGGAACATTGTGTCCTCCTTGCCCATCTGGGCGTTTTGGTGTTGAAGTTGAAATGAACTATGTGGCTGTGCGAATGATCTTCTGAATCACAGCCAGCTTTCTGTAGAGGCACGCATCAAAGCGCTTCCTGTAAAGAAAGCTGGTAACGAAACAATTTTCGACGAGCATTTTGGCTAAAACGGAGGTTTTTTGCCGATGCGGCATCTTACCGCTGTGTGTCTCTAAGAGCAATGCTTACAATAATAGTATATACTATTATAATATATTTGTCAAGTACCTGTCACATGAGGTGATCGAGGGGGGGTTTGGTGGCGCTACAGA
>JAYQPD010000017.1:0-20571 GCA_038145135.1 bacterium
CTTTTCGTGCGTCCCTGCGCCCTATTTTATCTCGAGCACTTTGTACGACTGCTTGCCATTTGGCGTATCAAAGGTGAACGTGTCACCCTTACTCTTCCCCATGAGCGCCTCACCGAGGGGTGAGAGGTATGAGAGCTTGTGATCGTGAATGTTCGCTTCTTCTGAACCGACGATCGTATAGGTGCGGTTGTCCTTTTCACCCTGCTTTTGGATGGTAACTGCGTTTCCGAGACCAACCACTTCACCGCGCTTGCCATGCGCCACGATCTTTGCCTCCTTGATGACTGCCTCAAGGTGGTTGATTCGTTCTTCGATGGCTGCCTGCATATCGCGCGCCTCCTGATACTCAGCGTTCTCAGAGAGGTCTCCGAGTGAACGAGCGTACTCAAGCGACTCGGCCACCTCCTTGCGGCGGACGGTCTTTAGATGTTCTAGTTCCTTCTTGAGCTCCTCGAATTTCTCTGGTGTCAAGAATGCGTTATGCGAATCAGTCATAGTATTTGTTAGTAGTAGACGAGCATCATTATACGTGGGTACGCTTTTAAGTCAACGAAGAGTCATCAGTGGTCAGAATGTTCAATTGTCACATATTCTGGTGTATGTTCATGCATCCAATCAAGGAACTGGCCGAATGCAGGCGCAGACCCAAAAAGGTTCGCACGTGGCCCATGTTCCATGAGGAAAATGAATGCATACTTTGGTCGATCTGTGGGATAGAAGCCTGCCACCCACGAGTTTACATACGCTTTTGTCGCTCCTAATTCAGCGGTACCTGTTTTCGCGGCGACATCGACGTAGGGCTTCTGTAAACTACGTGCTATCCCATCTGATACACCGAGTTCCATACCCTCGACGATCACCTTTCGATGACTTGCGGGTATCTCAAGGTCGATCGACTCGCCGACCGGCGTGTCGGTTTTTAAGATCGTCGGCGTGAGGAGTGTGCCGCCGTTTGCGATCGCTGCATACGCACGCAACATCGCAAGCGGAGTGACCTGAAATCCGAACTGACCGATCGCAGTAAAGTACGTATCACCAAGACGCCAGTCATCGTCGAAGGTCTCTTTCTTCCACTCGGGGTCCGGTACGGTACCAACAACCTCACCCGGAAGATCGATACCGGTTGGCGACGCGAGCCCCATATGCGTCAAGAAGTCATGAAGACGTGTGATGCCTATGCCCTTTTGATCTTGGAAACCTCCTCCGACAATATAGAAATAAATGTTCGACGATACCGCTAGAGCACGTCGCATATCGACCGCGCCGTGTGCCTTCCAATCAGTGAAGATAGACGGTTGGCTTGGGGTGTAGGGGTTTGGAATGACGAGTTTTCCCGTACTTACGAAGCTCTTTGAGGGCGACACGATATTGTCACGAAGCGCCGCAAGCGCAACGTACGGCTTCACCGTTGAGCCAGGAGTGTAGAGACCACTGATCACCTTATTGAGGAACGGGAAGCGTTCGTCCTTGTTGTATGATTCGATGAGATCAGCATTATCACCTGTCACCATGATGTTCGGATCGAACGATGGATAACTCGCGAGTGCGATCACTTCCCCGGTCTGTACATCCATAATTGCACCCGCTCCGGAACGGAAGCCGCGCGCAGCGGTTGTCGTCGCAATATGATCGTAGAGTGCTTCGGAAAGTTTGGCATCAATGGAGAGCGCAACACTCTCCCCTGGTGTCGGCATATGGACCACATGTCCCGATACGCGCTCGCCGAGCGCATCCACTTCCATGAGCTGCTCACCATTCACTCCGGCAAGTGTGGTATTAAATGACTCTTCCGCACCGCCACGACCAATATACTCGGTCCTGAAGTAGAAACCTGCCTTATCTTTTTTAGGGTAACTCACGTACCCGGTCACAACGCCGAGTCCACGACGCTTGGTATATTCGCGCTCTGAGAATGCTGCTCCTTCTTCTGATTCAATATTCCATGCCAAGAGTTCGCCCGTGCGGTCCTTTATTACACCGCGTTCAGCGAAAATAATATTCTTATCGAGCGTGTTCGTCTCACTTCGTTTTGCATACTCTTCTCCACGCACGATCTGGAGGGCAAAGAGTTGGTAGAGAAACACAGCGGCAATAACAAAAAAGACTGCACCTACGCCATACACACTTCGCTTCGCGAGTGGCAGTGCGAGCCGCCCCTCTAGCCGACCAGTATTGAAATCTGGGAGGTTTGACGAGTCGGTAAAGATCTCGTCAAGTCCTATTTCACGTCCTTTTTTTGAGCGCCGAAACCACAGCATCGACACATTCTACTTGAAGTCATCGCCAGCTGCGAATTTGAATGAGTCCTACTCCACACGAGACTCTATGAGGAAGAGCGGTTTGAGGCCCCAGATGAGCACCAAGATGCCGGTCGTGGCAATGGTATAGACGGCCGGAATCGGGACCCACGGCACGGTATACCCTGCGTAGGCATCAAGGAGCCACGCCACGATCAGAACCTCAAGCCCTTCGTATACGAAGGAGTACAAAAACACACCGCAGACAAACACGTACCACGGTAGTGTGAGTGACGCTGTGATGAGTACGAGTAACCAGATAATGCGCATACGTTATTCTACTGATTCGGTAGTAGTGGTCACCACACCATCAGGTGTGGTCGATGCCAACTCACCAAGCGGAATGAAATGCTGTGACAATTCTAGCGAAGCTCGCTTGAGCGTTTCGGTAATGGATTCAATGGTGGGTGGCGCTATGACCTCTTTGTCCACTGCCACATAGCGCAGTGAAGTGAGCGCGTCACTCTGCGGAACATGGACGATCGTTCCCGGTGCCGATTGATCATCACTGATCCACGATGCCGTCCCGATCACCTCTGTACCAATACTCGGAAGTAACACCTCATCACCTTCATGCACTTCTGCACCGTGAGGCACGAGCACACTTAGTATCCCCCCTCCAAGTCCAACAGCACGCGCATGTGTGTTGGCGCCACGGACGTACACCACTGTCTCTATTCCTGGCGACGAAAACAGTGTCACCACCGATGTCGTCGGCTCGGCACGTACCACTACGCCGATAGGTCTCCCCTCGTATGCACGCACGACCGCTCCGTCTTGTACGCCATCGTTCGTTCCCCTATCGAGGACGAGCGTGTCATAGGGTGACTGATTTGGTGTCAGAATGACCGCACTCATGATGACATCTTCTGGTGCACCCTGTCGAAGTGAGCGGAGTAGATCGTAGTCGGGAATAGAAGCGGTCAATGCATCGAGTTCATGTTTGGTCTCTGTGAGCTCATCTTGTGCACTATTGCGTTCTGCGATGAGTTCAGACTTACTGGTGAAGTAGCCGCTCACTGACTCTGGTACTAATGACAAGGTAACGCGAATAGGCCATGACACGACCTTGAGGACACTTCCGACAAAGCGAAACGGTGAAAGAGTGAGTGCAATAAGAACACCGCCCACCACCAGTATGAGGATGAGGCGTCCATAGACACTTTTAGATCGTCGGCGAGAGATCGTCTTCATTTTTGATCAAGATTTCCGCGTATTGGTCCATGTGTTCGATCACGATGCCGGCGCCGCGGACGACAGCAGTGAGCGGATCAGGAACCACAATGACCGGCACCTGGAGCACCTCCTCAAGGAGAGCTGCAGCACCGGGAATCAGCGCACCGCCGCCCGAGAGGTAGATACCGCGCTGCATCACATCTGAGAGTACCTCAGGGGGTGTTCGCTCGAGCACATCACGTACGGCCTCAATGATCGTGTCGATAGAGTGAGAGATAGCATCACGTACATCACCCTCTGTGATAATGACCTCACGCGGGAGTCCGGTCACCACATCACGACCGCGTACCACTGCCTCTTTTGCAGGGTCAGACTGTTTGATCGACGCCAAGGTCACTTTGATATCCTCTGCGGTCTTTTCACCCACGAGTACCTTGAACTGGTCACGGATGAACGAGACGATATCAGCATTAAGTCGATCTCCCGCCACACGCAGGTTCTTTGCGGTCACGATACCCGAGAGCGAGATCACAGCAATATCGGTCGTGCCACCCCCAATGTCGATGATCATACTCCCTACCGGCTTGGCGATCGGGAGCTTGGCACCAATAGCCGCTGCCATTGGCTCTTCAATAAGGTACACATCGCGTGCGCCGGCATTTTTTGCAGCATCGCGCGCAGCCCGCATTTCAACGTTGGTGATACCAGACGGCACGCCAATGACCACACGCGGTGCAATAAGCATACGTGAGCCGGCGCGCACACGACCAATCAAGTATGCGAGGATCTCTTCGGTCACCTCAAAGTCTGAGATGACTCCATCCACGAGCGGGCGAATGACCTCTACATGTGAAGGTGCTCTCCCGAGCATACTCTTCGCGTCACGACCGACCGCAACCATCTGTCCGGTCTTTCGATTGACTGCAGCGATGGTCGGTTCATTCAACACCACACCCTTCCCTTTGAGGTAGACAAGTGTATTTGCTGTGCCGAGATCAATAGCAATATCCGTCGACACATAGCCGAGTACTCGTTCAAAGAATTGTCTGATCGGATTAGCCATTCGTTCTGTTTTGTAGGGTTAATCTTCTGGGTCGGGCGTAAAGAAGCCGAGCAGCTTTCCTTCGTCCATCTTTTCTACTTCACCATTTTTTCTTTGCACTACCTCAAAAAGTCCTTCCTCTTTCGCCCGCTTTGAGGCGACCACGCGGTACGGCATACCGAGGAGATCTGCATCAGCGAATTTCTCTCCAGCACGGAGATCGCGGTCATCATAAAGCACCGTGACACCGCGCGCAGTGAGTGATTCGTAGATACCATCCGTCCATTCACGGATCTCAGGGTCATCGACATTGAGCCCGATGAGGTGCACCTGATATGGTGCAACAGACTCTGGCCACACGATACCTTTTTCGTCGGAGAGTACCTCGACGATCGTTCCCATAAGGCGTCCAGGACCGATCCCATATGAACCCATAACTGCCGGTACATCCTCACCCGACTCATTCTTGTAGGTAAGCCCGAGTGCAGCGGAGTATTTGGTCCCGAGTGGGAAGATATTACCAACCTCTATAGACTTCTTGGTCACAAGCTTCCCTTCGTCGATCTTAAGGTCATGAAGTACTTCAGGGGTCTTCACCTCTTCGTTCAGCGCGATACCCTTCTCTTCATCAATGTAAATGATGTCTTCACCAGCATCAGAGACGGTCTGGAATTCATCACTGAACTTTGAGAACGAGCCGCCTGAAGCAAACGTACGATACGTTACCTCACCCAGCCCAACTGTTTTGAAGATGTTGAGGTATGCATCAGCACAACGCTCGTAGAATTCTCGAAATTCTTCCTCGTTTCGGGAGAAAGAATAGAGGTCCTTCATGACAAACTCACGCGTACGCATGATGCCCGACTTGGCGCGGATCTCATTTCGAAACTTCGTCTGAAACTGGTACACGTACTTCGGGAGATCCTTGTATGACGCGATGTACTGTGTCATCAGTTTTGTGAGTGGCTCTTCGTGGGTATTTCCAAACCCTATCTCACCACCCGCCTTAAGCTGTGATTTGAACCAAATGTCGACAATGTCATCGTTCCACCGACCACTCACCTTCCACACCTCAGGGTCCTGCAGTGCGGTCATGACGACCTCTTGTCCACCGAGTGCATTCATCTCACGCCTGATGACCTCAATGATGTTGTTGAAGACTCGAAGACCGAGCGGGAGGTATACGTAGGCACCTGCCATTTCTTTATGGATATAGCCCGCCCGAATGAGGAGCTGCGCATTCTTAGACACCTCGTCTGAAGGTGCCTCCTTTCGTGTCTTGGTGAAGAGCGTAGATTGACGCATATATATTTGGATATAGTTCGTGTATGGTAGCGCACTTTGCACTCATTGCCAAAAACCAGCACCGACCCTCTACGAACGCTATTTCACGATCTTCACGATATCGTGCGTAGTGACTGCGACCATAAGGAGAATAAGGAGTGCAAACCCGACGAGGTTCATATACCCTGCGATACGTGGGTTAAGTGGGCGGCGGAGTATCGCTTCAATACCGACGACCACGAGCCGCCCCCCATCGAGCGCTGGAAATGGAAAGAGATTGATGACCGCAAGGTTAAGTGAGATCATTGCAGAAAATGAGAGGAGCGCCGCAAGTCCGAAGCGTGACGCCTCACCGACGAGTCCTGCAATGCCGATCGGCCCTGCGACACTCGCGAAATCTGCCTGGCCGCGGACCGCATCCACCAGGAGACCCGTGATTCCGATGGTGATTCCCTTAAGAGTATCCCACGTCTCAACTGCTGCCATCTTGAGTGCAGTAGGTATCGGGTACGACACCTCCTCTACAAGACCCATGACAAACCCCACCCGTGCACGATCTTCCTCACCAGGAACGGGAAGCATCTCCGGAACGACCGAAAGCGCCATACTTTTTCCACTGCGCACGATCGAGAAACCAAGCGCCTCACCCTGGTGAGACTGTATGAAGGATGACACTTCGCTTGGAAGTGCATTATCCAATCTGTCCTGTCCGTCACGTACTGCCACAATACGGTCACCCGCTTCAAAGCCTGCCTCTGCAGCAGGTGAATCTGGGAGCACGTTCAGTACGACGAGGCGTGAGGCATCGGTGCGAGCAGACTCGTCGATCGTGGTCGACACGCCCATCACGTAGGTTACTGAATAGAGACAAAACGCAAGGAGAATGTTCATCGTCACACCCGCGACAAGTACGATGGCCTGCAGAATGCGTGGTTGGTGTGTGAACGCACGAGGTGTGTCGGGAGTCAGCGCATCTTCACCATTCTCACCGTAGATCTTAACGTACCCGCCTACCGGTATTGCGTTCAGGCTATACTCGGTCTCTCCTTTCTTCCATGAAAAAATACGCGGTGGAAATCCGATCGCGAACTCGTCGACGCGCATTCCCGACCACTTCGCCGTAATGTAGTGTCCAAACTCATGTACAAGTACAAGTACGAAGAGAACAACAAGGAACGTAATGATCGACATACTATGACTTCATCTCTGCCTCCTTCTTTGTGTAGAGTGCCTCGAGCGATGTGTTCGCATCGTCAACCTTCTTCTGTAGGTCGCTCTTCAGGCGGAACTTCTCATCTTCACCCATGCCGCCTTCCTTCTCTTTCGCATCGATCACTTTCATCGCCTCATCACGCGCTTTCCGTACCGCAACACGTGCATCCTCGAGCTTCGACTTTGCGAGCTTCACGAGTTGATCGCGGCGCTCGGCGGAAAGCTCAGGAAACATAATGCGAAGCCCCTTATCATCGGACACAACCGAAAGGCCGAGGTCAGCGTCTTGGATCGCTTTCTCGACATTCTTTATTTGCGATGCATCCCAGAGTGAGACACGAAGCGTGCGCGCATCTTCAACACCAACTGAGCCGACCTCCTTGATCGACATTTTGGTGCCATACGACTCTACTGAAATGCCGTCGAGTATCGCCGGTGTTGCTCGACCGGTTCGGATACCACTGTACTCACGGGTGAGCCACTCAGTCGTGTCAGTAACACTTTTTGTAAATATATCAAATGAATATGCCATAATAGCTCCATACTACCAATAACCACCTTGGTTTGCTACCGCTTCAGTTTTGACTCAGCACGCGTGAGCGTAAGGTGTTCGAGGAGCATTTTTGCTGAGGCTCCGCGTACCCCAATAAAACGACGAGAAAGTGAGAGAGCGCGCGCGTATGATGTCGCGGGGACCTCGCGCACTTCATGTTCTGCCTGAGCGATGTACGTTGAGATCTTCTCTTGCTCGCCATTCTTTGTCCATGTGGCTATGTCTCCTAGTTGTTCACCAATGGTACCGTCACAGAGCACGACTAGGTCAGCTTTCTCATCGGCAGTGTGCATCACTTCAATCACACGAGACCGAAAGGTTGGTATGAGCGAAAGTTCACGTGGAAACACAAACACAAAGCGTGCATAGCGAGGCGGATCCTCGGTGAGTTTAAGGAGAGCATTTTGCGCCTCTAAGGTAATACTCTCCGCGTCCACGATGAGGCGGAGCTCCTCGCGCTCGATCGGTTTTCGTTGTGCCGCATCAGTGAGTGCACGCACTTCATTGATACCGAATACATCGTACGAGGCATACACCACGTCAGGGTGTGGGGCCAAAGTGAACCGAATGCCGAGTGCATCCTCGAGTTGGTGAAGCACAGCATGTTTCTCTCCCTTCATCACGACCGCGTGGTGTGTGGGCAGGATCATACTCACTTGACCGGACTTTCAGTACCGAAGATACGAATACACTCTTCGCGAAACGCAGCCCGTTCTTCTTCAAAGATACTATCAATGTCTGGTACCCGCTCTTGGATATAGGCATTCATTTGTTCGGGTGATGGATCTGTTGCGACAAATGACTCGAACGCCGAGGCTTCTTCATCAGACATACCAGCGATCACTCGGAGCATAACACTCTCCAGTATAAGTGAGCCGATCCGCTCGAGCATGTCTTCCTGCTCAGCGCCGACGAGACCAGAAAGTCCAATGATCTCGCTTATGTCCATATCTTGGATAGGTGTATTGGTCATACGCGGTTAGTGAGATTACCATTTCCTGTAGCGAGTCGATGCTTAGCATGTTCGAGTAAGTAGTGTTCGAGCGTCTCGGTTGGGTCCGGCTGTCTCCATGAATTAGCAGTATCGGAGAGTGTACTCATCCACTTAGTAAAACCGTCTACACTGAAGCCACGGTTTTGAAGCGATCTCTGTAAGGCATCTTTTTGACCTTTCGCTCCCTTGAACCACGGTGTCGTGTACGAGTCCATGATCTCCTGCATCGTCATATTCTTTGCTGCATCAAAGAACTTGTGTTCGACAGCGCCGAAGCGACTAAAGAAACCTTTGGGTGTCGGCTCGATACTCTGTACCTGTGCCTCAAGTTCGCGACGCGCGGTTACGTCAGATGCTTCTTGTGTTCGCTGTTCTGGTGCCGTCTCGCTCGAAGCACCAGCACCAGCTACAGCACCAAGCGCTCCACCTCCTGTTACATCAGGGGCGACAACACTGCTAAGTAGCGAGTTACGTACTTCTTCGGTATCAGGAGATGCCGAAGGTACCACTGGTACCTCGGGCTGTGGTGCAGGTACGGCATCAGGTACGTTATCTTGCGGTGCCGGAGATACTTCTGGACCGAGAATGACAGGAGGTCTATCGGGTGCCGGTATCGGCTCTACCGTTGTATTTGCCACCACTACTCCATCCTGTGGTGTAGTGTCAGCATTAATGACTGGCGGCTCTAGGTCGCTACTTGGCGGAGGAGGAAGGTCATCAGGTGCATTTCGAAGAGCAGCCTGTTTGGTTGCGTTTTCAATGTGTTCGTTTCTGAAAAATTCGTTGTCACTGAGCTTAGCGTCAGTGCTACGCAGGTCTTCAATTTTATCGTAGTCTATTGGATCACCCCACTGCTTGATGCGTTCAGAGAATGGCTCACCGCTCGTTTGTTTGAGCTGATGAGTTGCTTCGAGGTCTGACGTCTGAGAAAGGGCCTGATTCGCCTCAACGCTACCAAGTTGATGGTCCGGAAGCGAGCCATCACTGAGCGGAGTGGAGAGTGGCATTGGTTCTGCTGATGTTCCACCGGTGACCTCGGTCACCGCTTTATCGAACCACTTTTCGAGCTTATCAAGATCAATATGCTCACCTGGTCGAATGATGTCCGCGTGATCACTCGTGCCACCGATCTCATGGAGACCCTTTGCCCCATTCTCAGAAAGCAAGTCGCGGAGCTTCATGAGCACCTTGTCCTGAATGGACTCATCGTGCAGTGCTGCGAGTTTATCTTTGAATTGATCCTCAGAAATACGCCAGAGCGTGTCTTTGTCAACAACGACATGCTCATGGAGTGTTGGTGTCGGCTCAACGACACCGCCTCCGCCATCGTCCGGTGTTGGAGGTTTTGTTTCTCCTCCATCAACGACCTCACTGTCATCCGGAGGCGGAAGGGGTGGCACATCACCATCATGGGGCGGAACATACTCAGGACGTGGACCAAATTCAGGATGTGTCTCATCTTTGATAACCTCTCCTACCGTTGTATGGTCCTTGTATGGCTCAAGCCTCTCGCGGAGTTCATCATATGAAATAGGTTGTGCACCATCTGGCTGTGTGTCTCCCCCATCGACACCTCCACCGTCAGGTGGTGGAGTTGGTGGTGTGTCGATACCTCCATCAGTTGCGCCATCGCCACTGTAGAAGTGCACTGCATCATTGATTCCGTGCGCGGCCATACCACCTGCAATACCACCACCCATACCGAGCGCAACTGAAGCACCAACGCCTCGTACCTGGCTTCTGCGAACTTTATTGGCTGCCTCACGCTGTTCGGTCATATACTCTTCGATCTTTGTGGGATCAAAGGTCTCGCGAGCGCGAGCGCGCGCACCTGCCTCAGCTGCAACGGCACTCTTCGTCATGTACTTCATCACCTTCCCGCTTACCGCCGACGTAACACCAAATGCCTGAAGCGTCGATAGCACGCCACGTACCGCAGTACCCGGAAGCGTAAAGGCACCAAGAAGCGCGGTCGAACCTGCCCAGAGGCCGATACCAACTGCGGCCTTCTTTTTATTAGAGAGACCTCCATAGTACGACATCACTTTTCCAAACGCGGTATGCTGGAGCTCAGAAAGACCACCACTCTCAGCATTGTGGAGGTACTTTATCGAAGACTCAGTGGTGCGACGTGCTTGAGCAGCACGGAAGCGCAGGATTCGTGAGTCACGCTCCTCCGCTGTTATCTCACCATTGGTGACCAATCTATCGAGGCGTTGTTTGAAGCGCTCAGTACTCTGAAGTGAGTAGTCTTTGAGTGCGGTCACGGCCTCCTCTCGCTTCTGCTTCATCTCGGGCGAAAGTTCAGACGGATTGATGCCGACCGCGCTTCTCGCCAGAGCTCCCAATCGGCGCAACACTCCGGTCTTGTAGTACGCTTCGACTGCACTGATGAATTCTCCCTGTTTTTGAAGGGGTAGTTCGCCAGACTTTTTATATTCCAAAGCTTGTTCAAGGGTCAGATCATTCTTCAATACTTTCTCGCCTCGCCAGAGTTCGCGCGCGCGCTTTGAAGCATCGAGGAATGATGAATTCTTTAGCGTGACATCGTTGAGACCATCCTTGGTGACCGCGTTCAGCTCAGCCGCGATACGAGCGCTTGCTGCTTCTGGAGTTTCTGGCGCTTCGGTAGCAGGAGGTACCACCGCTGCTGGAGCAGCTTCAGTCTTTGGTGCGTTTGGCGTTGCAGCACGAGTTATGTCTGGCGCACCTGAAAGGAAAGCTGCTGCTTCTTTCGAAGCAGTATCGAGTGCACGGAGCTTCGTTGTGACCTCAGGGTACTCATCCATCGAGAACTGCTCTCCGTACATGCCGAACCCTTGCACCTTACCGATCTCCGCCTCCGTCTCCTTCACAAGGCGAATGAACTCCCTGTTGGGCGCAGCGACCATCGCTGCAGGATTTATCTTTCTAGCATCTCGTACCCGCTGCTTATATGACTCCAAGAGCGCACGCGCCTCTTCTGGTGTGTTGGGTGCCGTAAACGCTTCACCTTCCATAACCCCAGTTTCAGATCTTTCAGTCGTTTGTGGGCCCCCAGCAAATTTCGCATACGGGTTAACACCGGGTGCATTTTTGAGTCGTTCGAAGACTGTCGTATCCGCATCCGGTGGTGCAGTGACCGATTCAGTGGTAGCAAGCGTTACTTCAGCCACATCAGAAACCTCACCTTCTTTTGATGGAGCTCGAGTAGGTGTTCGTTCGCGTTTCTCTTTGAGCTCTGGACGCTCGTCGAGGAGCTTTTGCACTGATCCAGAGAATCGGCCTGTCACGTCAGCATACTCGTGGAGACGCTTTGACAAGTCCTCAATATCCGAGCCAGTTGAGGCCCACACATCCTTCTGAAGACTTTTTGAAATATTATCTGCAAGTGTGAAATCGGTTATCTCACGGGCACTCTCAAGACTGCTGAGCTCTTTCTTAGTGAGCCCCTTCGCGCGCATGCGCTTTTTGATCAGCGCGTTGAGCTTCTCCTTCCCCTCATCAGAAGTAAGGAACTCTGCCAACTCGGCACTGGAAAGGTGTTCGAAGTCAGCACTTTTTGCCACAGCTTCTTTCTTACCGGCACCAGCCCCTTTCTCAGGAGATGTTTCTTCAAGCGAATACACTGCGGACTGGACCACGTTGTCTTTTGCCTCAGCCACTGTCTCCTTTGGTGCTTCTTCTGGCTTATCTTCTTGAACCGCACCCTCTTCAGTAGCGTCCTCAGGTGCAGCAAATGTGTCGTTCACCGAGGTGTAGGTGCGGATCAACAGATCGGTCGCCTGCTGCAACTCTTTGACCGAAGCTTCTGTGATCTTATTCTCCTTTCCGAGCACCTCCATCCTGTTGAGCTTATCGACAAGATCTTTATGGGCAGCATGGAACGAATCAAACACTGCCGGATCTATCCCCGCACGCTCTGCCGCTCCTTTGTTCATCGAGCCGTACTCCCGCACGCCCTCGTCCTCAACAATTATTTTCCATATCTGCTGAAGGGAGAGGTTTTTGTCACCATATTTCACGCGCACTGTATCAAGCGGATTGGCAGCCTTTGCCTCACCCTCTACGGTCGTTGATACTGTTTCTGCTCCTTGTTTCATAGCTCTGATCTCATCTTTCGAAAATTGAACATTTCCAAATGTTCTAGGTGTATCCCCTGAAAAATTACGCGCCCACGCTGACTGACCGTTCCGAACAGCCATGTGCAAGTACTATACCATTCATCACATGCGAATTAGTGTTGATAACGCGCGATGATATCCATCTCAACCTTGGTGCGTGCCTGGCCATAGTGCGCATACGACTGTTTGATCAAGCGTGTGATCTGCGATTCGTCGCCCTGCTCCACGGGATATGTCTTAATATTGAATGGTTTTGCCGGTGTGCCATTTGACAGGATGCGTACGTATGCGTTGTAGTTCTCGATATTCATAAGGTCATGCGCATTGAAGACCGGAGTGAACTGTTTCTCGAGTACCTCGGCGTCCTCAGCTCCCACACGGAACGCTGCCATTGAGCCCACGTTCCCGAAGACCGCATCACGGATATCCTCCTCAAGTTGTGCGATGAACTGGTGCGCTACGGTGAGCGAAAGCTTGTACTTACGTGCCTCCGAGAGGATCGAGGAAATGGAGTCGGTCGTTACATTCTGGAACTCATCGATATAGAGGTAGAACGGGGGGAAGTCACCACGGATGTTATCAACACGGGAGAGTGCAGCCATGAGGAGCTTGCCGACCACGATCATGCCGATCAGGTTCGCGTTGATCTCGCCCAGTTTTCCTTTGGAGAGATTGACCAAGAGGATCTTCTTCTGATCCATGACCTCGCGGAAATTGAACGACGACTCCTGCTGGCCAATGATAGGACGCATGTACTCGTTTGCGGTAAAGACATCAAACTTCGACGTGATGTACGGGACGATATTCTCGAGTGCCGCTTCGCCGCCGGCTTGAGTGGCGATCTTCTTCCAGAATTCTAGGACCACCGGGTTACGCGCCTTCTCGAGTTTCTTTCGACGAAACTCTGCGTCAGCCATGACGCGCGTGATGTCGAGCATGGTCGAGCCGCTCTCTGGATCTTCAAGTACGAGCAGTGTTGCATTACGGAAGTACTGCTCGAACATCGGACCCATGGACTCGGGTATCTTGCCGTAGAGTTTTTGGAAGATCGAGAAGAGCTCGTTCACCACGAACGTTTTTTGTTCAGGACGTGCCTGGTCGAACTCGAGCATGTTGAGCCCCAACACTCGATCCATGTACGACGGATCAAAGTAGATCACATCCTTTTCGCGCTCAGGTGGTACTGAGGCAAGGATATCAAGAATGTCAGTGCCGTGTGGGTCGATGAAACACACACCGTTCCCTGCCTTCATATCCTCGATCGCAAGTCGCTTCAAGAATACCGACTTACCGGTACCGGTCTGTCCGATCACATAGAGGTGGCGCAACCGATCCTTCTCAGTGAGATACACTTCAGTCCGTTTATTTCGAAACTCGTTATAGCCGAGGTGTGTTCCTTCACGAGGAAGTTCAAGTGGCGCGGGTGCGGCCTTCGCACGCGATTGTTTGAACTGTGGTGCCACCTCTACCCCATGGACTGGGAAGTGAATGATCGCAGAAAGCTCTTGTGTCGAAAGCGGGATGAGTGTTTTCCCATTGAATTCGCGGAAGGAGAACTCACGGATGACAATATCCTTCTGTCGCCCTTTATGATGGTCCCACACAATGCGGTTTCCCCGAGTCGACTCGAACTGGTTCATAGCAGATTCAATCTCAGCGCGTATCGCTTCTGCACGATGCTCATTCATCGCAGACGCGATGATGCGAATGTCTGCCTCAAGTACCGGAGACGCAAGCTTAGTATCGAAGAGCTCGAGGGCTTGCTCATCGACTTCTCGTTTCTCTTTTTCTTTTTGGAGATCCTTCTCGGACTTGAACATGTCCTTCACACCTTCAAAGAGTTCGCCAGTCACTGTGGAAAGCTTGATCGCCTTTTCAGTTGAGATCCCTTTACGGACCTTCTTTTCGATGCCACGGAATACCTCGTGATGTGCATCGCCACCATCGCGCAACATGATCTGTATTGCCGCTCCGCCGCCGTCACGCTCGATCTTCGAAAATGCATTCAAGAGAACAGAGAGCGGATCGTGGTCAAAATCTTCGTAGGTCTTCAATGGATAGATAGGGTGCCGCTTCAGTCGAGCAGACGATACCGATGCATGGCCTCCTTCTACAAAGATGTTGTAGTCGTGCTGTTCTAAGGTGACGACCGCATGTGGATACAGTGACTGGATATGTTTTTCGAAGAGGTCGATATGCGCAGACGGGACTGCGACATAGAACACAATGTCGTCACTCTTATCAGAGACCGCGACCTCAAGTGAGAAATGTTCCTTGGTCGCGCCGCGCGAGACAGAGCGCATACCGGCATAGAACTGCTCCATCGCAGAGATCATCTCTTTAAGTGAGCGGTCAGGTCGATCATCGCCATCTTCTTTTTCTGGAAGTGCTATCGAGAAGAGTGACATGTGGAGCACATTCCAGAGCGGCATGCCTTCGCGCACATCAGACACCTTGAGACCTTCTTTTATTTCCTCGATGATCTTTCGATGCACCTCATCAGTGAGGTACGGATCATGAAGTTCAGCAAGGACCGTGAGTGCATTCTTGATACCCTTCTCGCGCGCCAGTCGTACTACCTCCTCGGTCTTGTCACGCGCGGTCTTTATATACTCGGCATTGCCACGCACTTCGTCAGTATCAAGCTGGTGCCGTGGCATGAGCACAACCTTTGGGTCGTGACTCGCATACTCATGAAGCGCCTCACTTCCCGCCTTAACCACCTCTTGCTGGTCAGCGAGCATATTACGGTCTAGAAGCGTGCGCTCGTGACGCGCTACTTCACCGCGGAGATAGGCGATCTCCTCCTCAGGCGTACTAAAACGCTTTGCCACTTGAGGGCTTTCCATAGGGATATGGTAGCGCGAGGGTGCCCCACTCCCCTAGCAAAAGCGTCCACAGTCTTTTTTGGATATGATTGCTTATATTGTATTTTTATGGTCTAATGCACTCAGACCATACTGTACGTTGAAAGGAGGTTGCAGTGCTTACGACTACCGGTCATTCACGATCGCGGATCAAGGAGCGTTCACGGACCGCCATCGAGGACGTACGCAGCATCCTTGGTGCAAAAGCGTTCGTACCCCTCGGTACACTCGGACACGTTTCCTATCAACTCTTTTACTCACCATTCGATGAAGACGTTCGGGTGGCGCTGGTTGATGAGAGTGAATCGGGTGAGAGTGCGCTGATCACAGTCCTCTTTGCTGACCTGAATCTCCCCAGAGATATCAGAGTACACCCGACTGATATTCGAAGAGCGAAGAAGTTATATCATTCATTTGCCTTCTCACACTGCGTCGACAAAAAGGAGCGGGAGGTATTTGTTGGCATACCGTACCGAGCACAACTTTCTGTCCGTGATGGGAGGAGAGTGATCTACACCGACGAACACACACGCCTCATCGGAAAGGTTTCGAAAAAGGATGCTATACGCATCTTCATGGATCGGTTTCGACAGATTGAGCCATTGATCGAGCAGTACGGTCATCTCGCAGAGTCATCAATCTTCTACCTCATTGAGGTAGTTGACCTACGCAGGGACCCTCCCAAATGCGTGCAGGACGTCCTACTGTCTCGCACCTCTGTTCAGAGCCGTATCAGGTCCTCTCAATGCTGAGAGGACCTTTTTGGTGTATTGCGTTTTATGTATTTATATGTTATAATATATTTGGGAGTACCCAGACTGCCCGGTGGAACAAGGTCAGATGGGTGCCAGGGATGGTGTCGTGATCATGCAAGTAAAGGAGTAATAGAGCATGACCTTCACCTCAGCAGTTCGCCGTATTGATACGGCGCAAAAAGATTTCGAGATCGGTGCAGAGCGCTATGCGCTCAAGGAACTGATCCGATTCGCCGAGCTCGCAGGCGAACTTGCGAAGGAGTCACCGCGCGCATTCCACGAAGTGTGGCAATGCGTGAAGGACGACTACTCGCTTCGCCTGTACGCGAACGAGCTCATACGCCTCGGGATGTCAAACGCACACCCATGGCTCAATGATCCGATCGCGCTCATGGTCGCGAGGTTCTGCCTCCCCTTCTTCTTTAGGGAGCAGATCCAAACCGACCACCCATTCGGCGCACGGACACTCGAGCTTCGACACAAAAGCTTCAGTGAGCTCGTCGTCGGCAAGGAGTATGAGCGTGGTCTCATCCACCTCGCATTCCTTAAATCAGGAGTGTTCTAACCTTCATGCCCGCAAACCAGAGGTTTGCGGGCATTTTCTATTTCACATCAGCGCTTTGAGATGATCGAGCGCTTATAGGCATCGAGGTGTTCAAGTGCAACACCGGTCCCTTTTGCGACACAAAAGAGTGCGTTATCAGCGAGGATGGCTTTTACCCCAGTGCGACGCTTCACGAGCTCGGTGAAATTCCTCAGCTGTGAGGTACCGCCGGTCATAATAACTCCTTGATCAATGATATCTGCAGCAAGCTCAGGCGGTGTCTCTTGAAACACGTCTTTGATCGCCTTGATCATTTCACGGAGTTCACGTGAGATCGCGCGCACGATGTCGTTGGTCTTTATCTCTGTTGTGCGCGGAAGTCCAGAGAGGAGGTCACGTCCCTTCACCTCCATGGTGAGCTCCGCTTCAAGCGGAAGCGCAGAGCCTACCTTGATCTTGATCTCTTCAGCGGTCTTCTCACCGATCGCAAGATTCTGTGTCTTTTTTACATAATCAACGATCGCTTGGTCGATCCTATTCCCTGCACACTTCACTGAGTTGGCTGCAACGATACCGCCAAGCGAAATGACTGCCACGTCGATCGTGCCACCACCAACGTCAACGATCATATGGCCCCGCGGCTCATTGATGGGAATATTCGCGCCGATCGCTGCAAGTATCGGCTCCTTCACCACATACGCATTTCGCGCACCAGCTTTGAGCGCCGCCTCCACCACCGCCCGCTTCTCGGTCGAGGTCACACCGGCTGGAACCGATACCATCACCTCTGGTTTCATCACATTCCAAGGACCCATCGCTTTACGAAGAAAATAGCGGAGCATTGCCTCGGTGACGCGATAGTCAGCAATGACGCCATCTTTCATCGGACGATACGCGCGGATGGTGTCCGGCGTACGACCGATCATACTCTTCGCCTCCGCACCGACTGCGAGTATCTTATTGTTATCAGATACCGCAACCACCGATGGTTCATTGAGTACAATTCCCTTTCCCGCCACAAAGACGAGCACGTTCGTGGTGCCGAGATCGATCCCTACCTTCGGAATAAGACGCATGAGTTGGTATCATACCGCCTCATACTAAAAATGAAAAACACCAAGCCTAGCGGCTTGGTGTACCTATCACATCGATCTCGGGACAGCCCAGATCATCAGAAGTATTCAGAAACGCGATGCACTCATCCCGCCTCAGGATTAGAAGCTGAGCAAATGGGTCTGCGATGCGTATGTTCACACCGATATCTTGGAGTGCTTCACAATATTCCTTACGCTTCTCTTCGAGCTTCAAATCGCAACAGAACACCACCATTGCCCGCAGCTCTTCGAGTCGAAGCTGCAAAAGTTTTTGAAGCGCCCGCTGATCGATCGACTTCAGTACCGAATCAGTCGTAGTGCATTCTGATAGCAGGAACATGAGCGTTCTGCGGAGTTTATACACCGCCTGCACATGCGGAGTGATCCTAAGCGAAGGAATCCGCAGTGGTCGCCGTTCCCTAAACGCAATACTCACGCAACGGATATGAAACGTGTGTGCCTGAATGCGCTCAGCAACACCAAGCAGAGCAGTGTTGTAGAGTTCCTCTATGTCATACGCGGTCCGCAATTCTGACATATCAACCTCCCCGGAAAGAACATTTCATTTGAAGATACTTCTGGACCACGCTTACTGTCAATACAATAAAGGACCCTCACGGTGGAGAGTCCTGTGTCAACACTGTAGTGTCGACCGGGTCAAGTGTATTGTAGAACAGCATGGCGTCAGATCTATGCTCGACTATTTCTTGTGCGATATCGAGTGCAAGCTGCTCTCTCACACCGATCTTGATAAAGAGCCTACTCACCTCGTAGATACGCCTTCGTCTGAGTGAGCGTTTAACATCTATAAGTACCCATGACGCCTCAGCATTAGAGAGTACACGAGGTAATGTTTCGATCTTCAATCGAAGCACACTCTTCGGAGGTCCAAGTGCGAGCGAACTGAAGAACGCACGCTCGAGTAGTTGCCGAGCAACGGTCTCAGCGGTAAGAACGATTGCCGTTTGACCGACGACGACAGCAGACGCGGGGAGCTTTTTTTTCGTGACGTGCGCCTTGATCTGTGCGAGCGCCGTCTCAGTGATAGCACTCAGATACTCGCTCATGACATCACCTTTTGTAAGTGCAGTCTATACATCAGAGTACGTGAGGCGGCATGTTTGTCAATTAGCCCCCAACTCGCGTATCATAGGAAGACCTGTAACATATTGAACCGTATGAGCGAACCCAAACCCGAAAAAACAACCATCTCCCTCGCGATCGAGGGGGGTACCCCACTCACTGGACGCGTAAAGACCAACACCTCAAAGAATGGTGCAGTGGCGCTCCTCGCGGCATCGCTCCTTAATAAGGGTACGACCACGCTTCACCGTATGCCGCGTATTGAAGAGGTATTTCGTGTGATAGAGGTACTTCGCTCTATTGGGGTCTCGGTCGAATGGATAGAAGTGAACGGCAGCAACTCGGTCGTTATCACCCCTCCAGAGGTCATTGATCTCTCAAGGATAGATGAGCAGGCCGCCCGCCTGACCCGCTCGATCATCCTCTTCATTGGTCCACTCATCCACCACTTTGCCGACTTCCGCCTCCCTCAGGCGGGCGGCTGTAAGCTCGGAAGCCGTACGGTGCGTCCACACTTCTACGCCGTCGAACCACTCGGTGTCAGTGTGGAAGCAGAAGAGAATCACTTCCATGTCACTCACAGCACACTACGTGAAGGCCAGGAGGTCGTCCTCTATGAATCAGGCGACACCGTGACCGAGAACGCTATCATGGCGGCCTCACTCCTGTCCGGTACCACCACCTTCAAGTATGCATCGTCAAACTACCAGGTCGCCGAGCTCTGCTACTTCCTCGAATCACTTGGCGTGAAGATCGACGGTGTCGGTCTCACTACGGTGACCGTCCATGGTGTTGAAGAGATCAATACAGATATCGAGTATACGCTCTCAGAGGATCCTATCGATGCTATGTTCTTTTTGGCTTCCGCGATCGTCACCAATTCAGAGATCACGATCGAGCGCGCACCGATCGAGTACCTCGAACTTGAACTCCTCAAGCTCGAAAAAATGGGTTTCTCGTACACTAAGACCCCGGTCTACCTTTCAGAGAACGGTCGTACCAAACTCGTCGATATCACGACACACCCCTCAACACTCTCTGCGCTTGATGAGAAGATCTACGGGCGACCCTACCCCGGCCTCAACATCGACAACCTCCCCTTCTTTGCAGTGATCGCTGCTGTCGCTCGCGGCCAATCACTTATTCACGACTGGGCATACGATGGGCGCGCCATTCACTTTATGGAGCTTGAGAAGCTCGGATGCCATATGCTTCTCGCCGACCCACACCGTGTTTTCGTGACTGGCCCTACCCACCTACAGCCAGCCGACCTCGTGTGCCCACCCGCACTTCGCCCCGCTGCTATTCTCTTGATCGGCATGCTCGCCGCACCGGGCCACTCCAAGCTCCACAATATCTACTCGATCAAGCGCGGCTATGAAGATATTGCAGAACGTCTCCAAGACCTCGGCGCAAAGGTAGAGATATTTGAGGAATAAGAAAAACCCAGCGTACCAAAGTGGTTCACTGGGTTTGGTGTGGGGGGGGGGGGGGGGCCCCCCCCCCCCCGGGGGGGTGGAGAAAGGGGGGTGGCAAAAGGCGAGGGAGGGGGCGAACACCAACGGTG